>JAADGR010000216.1 GCA_013152225.1 Calditrichota bacterium | reverse complement strand
ATCGCGCTTTTCTTAAAAAGATAGGAATTCAACTCACGGTCGGAGGACATCTCCATTTCGATCGTTTTCTGAATCCGGACAGTACATTTCCTTTCAACGATCCGCGTTTCAAAGGCGATGAAAGCTTTCCCGACGATCCTTACGCCAGTGATTCCAAAGAATATCGCGGCGATACAAACCACGACGGCAGGCTGACCTATTTTGAGGCGCATCCTGAATGGTATGGTCTGGTCAAAGGAAAGCGGCGCACGTTCAAAGGCGATTTCGGTACGAATATCTGCACGTCAAACCATGACGTTGTCACGGAACTATGCCGCAAGCTTGTTGACGAACTGGCGACCGGTGAATGGCGAGATGCGAATACGCTGAATTTTTGGCCCATCGACGGCGGTGACTGGTGTGAGTGTGAGAATTGCCAAAAGCTCGGCACACCCACGGACAGGCTGCTTCTCCTCGTCCATCAGGTGCGCACAGCCATTACGGAGGCGATGAAAACAGGCAAACTCAACCGAAATGTACAAGTTATTTTCCCTATTTATAACGAAACCCTTGTGCCGCCAACCCGCCCCTTGCCGGAAAATTTTGACTATAGCAATTGCATCGGCACTATCTTTCCCATCCGCCGCTGCTATGTGCATTTTCTTGATGACAGCACCTGCACCGAGTACAACAGCGGAATCTGGAAGGACTTTCTGGCATGGGTAAAAACCGAGCCGCGATATTAAAAGGCGAATTCTTTATGGGCGAATATTATAATGTGTCCCGCATTAAAAGCCTGCCCGTGTTGTACATGAAAATTATGTCACACGACATCCCGCTTTACTATGATTACGGCGTGCGCCACTGTCATTACATGCACGTTTACACGCGGCTATGGGGGATGAAACGAATAAACAATTATCTTTTTGCCAAATTACTGTGGAATCCGCATGTTGATACAAAACAAATATTAGCCGAATATTTTGATCTTTTTTATGAATCTGCCGCGCAGCAAATGGCGCATCTTTACGAGCGACAGGAATATGCCATGTCCAGCGTAAAACAGTGGAAGCATACAAAACCGCTGACAGACCGGATTTACAAAGATCTGACGCCTCTTTTCAATTTGCAGCATTTGCATCTCAAAGAATATCATCCACCTGAAAATGACGGTGTCGATCTGGAAGAAAGCGTCGTCGCTTTACAGGAATGCCGGCAAATTATGGATAAACTCCTTGCCAAAGACTGGTCACCAACCATGCAGGCACGGTTGGCAATCGACGATGAAAATCTTCGCTACGGCGCAAATACAGTCAATTTTTATTATTACGTAGCGCAGGCCATTATGGCGAAACGATCAGGCAATTTGCAGCAAGCACGGAAATTTTACAAAAAAAGTATCCCGTACGCTCGCGGCTTAAAAGAAGAAACGGAGATTGTGCAAACAGCATCATCACACGCCAATGCAAAAGACGGCCTTGAAGCATCGCAGATCGAATCGACATATAGGAAGCTGGGTAAAGAGTTGAGAATTCACCTGGATTTTTAAAAATAAATTGCAATTCAAATTGTATTTTATATATTTTGTGTCAGCAGAGATGAGAATCTTAATTTTTACAGAGGAGAGCGAAACGTGGCAAAAATACAAAAAACCATCACACCGGTCGATGGATCGGTTTATGTTGAAAGAGAACTGGCAAGTGAAGCGGAGATAAATTCGACGCTGGAAAAAGCGGTCAGAGCACAAGCGGAATGGAAGCATGTTCCCATAGAAGAACGGGCCGCACTGTGCAGCAAAGCAGTCGATGCGTTTGTGGCAAAGAAAACGGACATTGCACAAGAGCTGACCTGGCAAATGGGCAGGCCGGTCAAATATTCCCCGGGCGAAGTTGGCGGATTCGAGGAGCGCTCGCGCTACATGATTAAAATTGCTGCAAAAAAATTGGCTGATATACAAGTTGAGCCGAAAGAAGGATTCACACGTTTTATTCGCCGTGAGCCGCTCGGCGTTGTTTTTACGGTGGCGCCGTGGAACTACCCATATTTAACGGCGGTCAATTCCGTCATGCCGGCAATTATGGCGGGCAATGCCGTCATTTTGAAACATTCTTCGCAAACACCTTTGTGCGCAGAACGGTTCGACGAAGCATTCAAAGCGGCCGGACTGCCGGAGGGTGTATTTCAGTTTCTGCATCTCGATCATGAATCTGTCGCGCGAGTCATAAAATCGCCGCAAACAAATTTTGTCGCTTTTACCGGTTCGGTTCCCGGCGGGAAATCCATCGAGGAATCTGCGGTCGGACAATTTATCGGCGTCGGACTTGAGTTGGGCGGCAAAGACCCGGCGTATGTTCGCGCGGACGTCAACCTGGATCATGCGGTGGAAAATCTCGTGGACGGCGCATTTTTTAACTCGGGCCAATCCTGCTGCGGTATCGAACGAATTTACGTTCACGCCGATGTTTACGATAAATTTGTCAAGGATTTTGTCGATCTGGTTTCGCAGTACAAGTTGGGCAATCCCCTGGATGAGGAGACAACACTCGGGCCCATGGTTCGCACCAGCGCTGCAGAGTATGTGCGTAAACAAATCGCCGATGCAATCAGGGACGGCGCTGAAGCGAAAATCGATCCCAAGCTTTTCCCTGCGGACAAAGAGGACACACCGTATCTTGCCCCGCAGGTTCTGCTCAACGTCAACCATTCCATGTCCGTCATGAGCGACGAAAGTTTCGGCCCGGTCATCGGTATCATGAAAATTCAGTCCGATGAAGAAGCCATCCAATTGATGAACGACAGCGAGTTCGGTCTCACCGCTTCCATCTGGACGACGGATGAAGATGAAGCCGTTAAAGTAGGCGATCGGGTGGAGACGGGAACCTGGTTCATGAACCGCTGCGATTACCTCGATCCGGCCCTGGCCTGGACGGGCGTTAAAAATTCCGGTCGTGGATGCACACTTTCCGAAGTCGGCTATGAACATCTAACCCGACCAAAATCTTATCATCTGCGAACATCGGTGTGAAACAGCAAAGCACGAAACAGCATTTAAAAGCAACTCTTCAAC
>JAADGR010000278.1:2070-5690 GCA_013152225.1 Calditrichota bacterium | reverse complement strand
GTCGGTCTTCGAAAATTTGCAGGACGTTACCAGCCTGTCCTTTCTCAATGATCTCACGATCGTAACGTTTGTCATAGATCGAAGTGATGCGGCCGTTTTCATCCAATTCGATTGTGAAAAATTGGTTTTCCATGAGCCGGGTCGAAATGTGCAGATCGGAGTGAAAACTTTTTGATTGTTTTTCCTGAATTGTACAAGTGCGATAACCCATGGCAGGGATGTCCCTGACATAAACAGCCGCCTTTTTCTCTCCGGCGAGGATTTGCACGGGAGCCGGTCGGTTGGCTTCATCTACGATTTCAAAATCACCGCTTTGTTGCGGTAAATCAATGAGCACCACGTCGTCGCGCTGCCAGGACAGCGAATTTAAAATGATGAGCGAATTTTTATCATTTTGCTCCCCCCCTGAAACAATATTCTGAACGGCATTGTCCAACACCATAGAGCCGATGCGCTTAATTTCCCGATATTCCTTTTCACTATCCCGGTAAACTTCCGGTATGGACGAGCCGGGCAGGATGTCATGAAATTGATTCAAAAGGATCATTTCCCAGCCTTTGTTGAGTTCATCCTGAGGGTATGATCCTGTTTGCAAAAATGCAATGGCTGCAAAAAGTTCGGCATTGTGGTACAAGATTTCGCTTTGGCGATTATTCCTTTTAATCCCGGCCTGCGAAGTGTAGCAGCCGCGGTGAAACTGCAAATAAAGCTCATCGTTCCAAACCGGCATCTTTTGCGACCGTTTTTCCAGGTCGGCAAAAAATGTTTCCGCCTGTCCCTGGCGATGGGAGGGAAGGGACGTGAAATACGGCAGACGTTTGGCGTTCTCCTGCATCTCCCGCGTCGGGCCGCCGCCGCCGTCGCCCCATCCGAATGAGAGCAGCACTTCGCGATTTTCTGTTTTTTGATGATAATTGTCCCAGCAGTTTTTAATGTTCACAGGGTTCAAATCCACGCTGTAATCGTTCCAGCCGCGAGAGTCCGGTGTGGTGATCATGTGCGTGAGAATTTTTGTGCCGTCCAGGCCTTGCCAGTAAAAAGTGTCATAAGGTATTTTTGTGAACTGACTCCAACTCAGTTTGGTGGTCATGAAATAATTCATGCCGGATTTTTTGATGATCTGAGGCAATGAATAACAAAAGCCGAAACCGTCCGGCAGCCACACGACTTGGACATCGGCACCAAACTTTTTTTGAAAATACCGCTTTCCGAAAAGGAACTGGCGGACGAGGGACTCGCCGTTGGGAAGGTTACAATCCGGTTCCACCCACATGCCGCCCGTCACTTCCCACTGACCGCTGGCAATTTTTTCTTTCATCCTCGCAAAGAGAGACGGATGCAATTCCTCAATGTATTTGTAAAGCAGGGACTGACTTTGCAAAAAGTGGTAATCCGGGTAAAGGTCCATCAGTCGAACGGCGTTGGCACAGGTGCGCGCGGCTTTGCGTTTGCTGTGCTTTGTCTGCCACATCCATGCGATGTCGAGATGGGCGTGGCCGACGCTGTCGATGGACGGACGATCATTTTGCGATGGGAGGGAGGCGTACAATTCGCTGCGAAGATATTCATTTGCATTTGCAATCGATTTGTAAAATGGCGGCTCACCTTCGCTGAGGAAATCGACCATCAGTAAAGTTTTTTCCAGCAGAGAAAATAAGCGGCTGTTATCCGCATGGTCCGCTCCAATGGCGTTCATTGTGTCCAGCGCTATTTTCACATTGTAATAAAAATCTTCCACATCCTCATTGATGAGAACGAGATCAGCCTGCTCAAATTGATGCTGATGCGTTTCAAGGCCGCTGAACGCTTCGATGGCCAGGAGATGCGTTTCTCCGGGGAGGACTTTATCCCACAGGGGAATTTCATTTCGGCGTACATCCACGCTTTGCAGCGGTTGGCCGTCGAGATAAATCAGCAATTCGTATTCGCGCAGATCGCCGCCCTCTGCGGCTTTGAAGAAGAATCTCTTTCCCGGCTGAATGATCGCTGCCAGTTTTCCTCTGGGCATATCCTCCGGCGCCTGAAACGGCATCCGAAACCAGCAGATGACATCTCTGCCGCCCCATGACTGGCCGACGGAAAAACGATCCCAGTTGCTGTCGTCAAATTGTGGCTGCTCCGCCCCGGACAATTCTCCGCTATGCCGGAGAATCGGATCAAAAGAATGCAATTTCTTGTAAATATGTTTGCTGATGGATAAAAGTTTTTTCTCCAGGTTCTGCGTTCGTAAGTGTTCATTTGCTTCCCAATTAATCATCCCGTCTCCTGTTTCCGTTTTCCGGTCTTCCGTCTCCGTTTTTCGTTATTCACTTTTCATTTTTCTTGCCGGCCGAATGTTTTCAACAATCCACTCCCGCATTTTTTTCCCTTCGTCGGTCTGTTGCGGGCAGGACATGAAATCAAGTTCTATGTCCATTTCCTGCTCAATGCGATAGGCCATAACAGGCCAGAGAACGCCGATGTCGCCGATGAGGGGGATGCTGTTTTCCAGCCGTGCAAAACCGGACATTTCCATACGAAAGGGGATGTCCATTAATTTGGTTTTCGGCAGGCCTTTGTCAATGGCCTTTTGTACCTCGCTGGACTGGCGTTCAAACTCCCAGGCGCGCTTGAGATTGGGATCGAGGTCGAGGCGGATGAGTGTTTTGTTTCTCAAACTAAATGTGCGATAGCCTTCCCAATCCGCCCAGATGCCGTGGCCGGTATAGGTTTCGAATGGCCCGTCGTGGATTTCCTGGGTGAGCGCAACAGCCGATTCGATGATGACGTCGGCGCCGGCCAGCATGTCGCCAATGAGCGCTGTTCTCCGGGCAATGGAAATGGAATCCGCAACAGCAATGCCCACGGCACCACCGCCGATGAGCTGTGGCACGGTCACGAGACAAGGGACGCCTTTTTTGTATGCAGCCCCAAGCATGGTCCGGGGATCAGCGCCGCGGCCGGCCACGACTTCAAGCGGTAATCCCTCGCTGTGCGCCATGGACATTAATTCCCTGGCCAACCGTTCGGTGCGCAGGCCCAGCGGATACCCCATGTTGCCGGCTGCTTTAATGATCACGTCTCCGTCCAACGCCAGGCCGCGTTGCATCAGGTCGCTGTCGATGATCATTTCCTTTTTCAGTTCTTCCAGCAGCGCATCCGGCATTATTGTGATTTCGAAAATATCACCGCGGGGGAGGATGTCCAGGGAAAAACCCAACTTTTTGCCGTCGACGCGTTTTACTTTATCCAGCACGCCACCCATCTCGTGGGCAATGACCGCAGAGCTGGTGGTCACACCGTCGATAATGCCTTTGTCAATGAGTTCGGCAATGAGCGTTGTAACGCCTTCGTGCAGGTTCGGCCCGCTACCGGTTACAACAACAACTTTGCCGCCTTTCTTTTTCGCGGAAACAATGCTCGCAACTGCGCGAGCAAGGGTTTCTTTGGTTTCAGAGGGCAGAGATTGGTGCAAAAGGGCAATAGGTTTTCTGTTTTGCTTCATAGTACAACTACCTTTTCTTTAGTGTAATTTATCAAATGGGTTGTTTGTAAATCAACCTTTAGTCAAATAAATATTTATCATATTCTAACCGGCCAGGAAAATACGTATCGAACTAGGTGAAAAAGATATTTCAACA
>JAADGR010000278.1:566-2026 GCA_013152225.1 Calditrichota bacterium | reverse complement strand
CAGGCTTGGAAAACATGAACTGTTTTTTTGAGTGAAATAAGTTATTTCATTATTTCCCTAACTCGAAAGAGTTTGTATCATTTTCTCCACATTTGCCAAATCCTCCGGCGTATCCACACTCACTCCTGCCGCACGGTCACTTTTGGTTTCGACAACGAGAATTTTGTAGCCGTTTTCCAGTACACGGAGCTGTTCAAGCATTTCCATTCTTTCCAGAGAACTCGGCTGCATTTTTGAAATTTTGAGCAAAAAATTGCGGCGGTAGACATAAAGGCCCACATGCTCAAAAACAGTGTTGTTTTTCTTGTCCCGTGGAAAAGGAATCAGGGAACGGGAAAAATAAAGAGCAAATCCATTCACATCGGTAACCACTTTCACTACGCCGGGATCATTATAGCCCTCGGCGCCTATTGCGGTTTTTATGGTGGACATGGGGATTGTTTCATCATCCAGCAGGGGCAGCACCGCTTCGTCGATCATATTCGGATCGAGCAGCGGCTGATCGCCCTGGATATTGACAACAATGTCGCAATCATGTTTTTCCATTACTTCTGCTATTCTGTCGGTACCGGACTGATGCTGCGAATCAGTCATAACAGCATTGCCGCCGAATCCTTCGACGACTTTTCTGACGCGTTCATCATCCACAGCAACAATGAGATCATCCAATAATTTTGATTTTTTGACTTGCTCATAAACTCTCCGGATCATGGGTTTGCCGGATATTTCTGCAATAATTTTTCCGGGAAAGCGCGACGAACCGTAACGCGCTGGAATGACACCAATAACTTTTTGATTCATTTTTTCTCCGCTGTTTTAATCCAATCTTCTGTAAAAGAAACGTATTTTATTGTTTGCAAATTGTAACTAAAAGTCGCATGTAATTTTCCATCGCGGGTCTGAATGATTGACGGATAATCAAATCTACCCGCTCCCTTTGTCCGCTCAATATGCCGGGTCCATTTCCAACTTTTTCCTTCATCATCGGACATGGAAACGGCAAGACTGTTTCGGGGATCATCGACACAGTCATTGTAAATCAGAACAATGTTGCCGTCCATGAGTCGAAGCACCTCGATGCCGGATCCCGGATTTGGAAAGTCGGTGTTTACCACGGGTGACCATGTCAATCCGAGATCCTGGGATTCGCTCTTGCGGATTCGATGGGCCGGGCTGCTGTCGCGAAAATAAGCGACGAGTGTCCCATCCTTTTTTTCAAAAACCGTGGGCTGTTCAATTCCATATCCCAGAGGCGGTTTCGAGAACTTCCATGTTCGACCGCCATCCGGCGTAATAGCCATCATGGCGATGCCGAAAATTTCAGAAGCCATAGGCAAAAGAATGGCTCCCGATGATAAAGTGATTGGCTTTGCTCTGGTTGTCCAGCCAAGCTTGCGGGCGAGTTGACTCTTTAATTTCGCGCGAATGGTTTCACACTGTTTCATAACACGTGGGTCTGA
>JAADGR010000278.1:0-547 GCA_013152225.1 Calditrichota bacterium | reverse complement strand
TGCCTGCCGACAAAGCTTCTCAACCGTTTCATCCAAATCAGTCGGTTTTACCGGCAGATCGCTCTGAATATCCCAAATAATTGGTTTTGATGCATCCTGATATTGCGTTGAAATCTTGTAACGCAGAAATGCCGTATCCCATGCTTCTTCCGGGCTGCCAAGAAGCGTGTAATAAAACAGCCACAGCCGCTTTTGCCGGTCAACGAAAAGGCAGGGATTATTGTCCGACAACATGGGAGTATCGGCAAGGAGAAAATCCTGCGACCATGTCTTGTGTCCTTTGAGCAGTCGTGCCGCCTGGATGTGAACATCGGTACTTCTGTCCGATTTACCTTCATACCAGCAGGCAAGTAAGCTGCCGTCCGGACATTCCACCAAACTAGATGCATGGGTGTGACCGTGTCGGGCTTTATCGGGTTTGAAAATAAACTCACCTTTTATAGAAATTCGAGCAAGACTTGAATTGGAAAATATGAGCAATAATGTAAAAGCTACTGCTATAAAACGATTCATTATTCATTCCTTCCTTGATTAAGGATAAAAGAGT
>JAADGR010000483.1:851-3184 GCA_013152225.1 Calditrichota bacterium | reverse complement strand
CCCTCTGCCGGCTGTTCAGAGAGAACTGTAGTAATTAGATTCTGTTGGAAGGAAATATATGAGAAATTTAAATTATTCATTTGTGGATAGAGTTCCCATTCTGGCGCTTAAAATATTTTATGATAAAGCAAATAACTCAACTGAATATCTATCTTTCCGGCGAGGAGTGCAGTGCCTTTATGCGCCCTAGAACAATCCATATAGGGACTGCATTGATTACTACCCAAATCCTGACAAGTGGGAAAAGAAACAGAAGAGAATTTAACGCGGAGTACGCCAAGTTCGCAGAGAAAAATCAGATTAAAAAACAATAAAAATCTCTGCGACCTCGGCGCCTCAGCGTTTGGTTTTATTGCGATTTTAATGCTGGATATCATTTGTTATCATTAAACCTGCACTATAAAAAAATGGATTTCAAAAATTGACATCATGAACTGTTGAATTACAAGAAATCATCGAATCCAAAATCCTCGTTGCTTGAGTCGCGGTCACCTTGTGGCTCTGTTAACCAGTCGATCTCGCCATTTTCCCTGGCGATAAAGCCGTCAAGGCTGGTTGCGATGTAAACGGATACCCTTATAGTTGCCAGCCCTCACGATATGGTGTACGAACGAACTGATTCGCCTCGGCAACATTGGTGATTTGCCTGCTCTTGTTATCCCAGTGCAACACCTGGCCATTAAACCGTTTTGCCAGGTTGCCGAGAATAACGATATCAGACACCAGGGCGGCGTAATCAAAATTTGCGCCAGTGGTGCCTTTGTTTTTGCAGGCGTCGATCCATTCTTTGTAAATGCCGGGGGAGCGGGGTATGGTTTTTGGGGGCTGCTTGTAGGCGCGCATTTTTACTTCCGGAATAATGCGCGGACTCTCGCCATAAACGCCGCACATCAATTTTGCCTTGTCACCAATGAACAGCGCGCCCCCTTCGTTAGCGCCCAATATTCGCGTTTCCTCTAATTCTTTTGGCCGCGGAGGACGAAGTCCTTCATACCAGGTTAATTCCAGCTCGGGGAAATTGCCGCGCCTGGGAAATCGAAAATTGACAATAGAGGCGACGGGATAGGTTTCTGTGTTATAATCCGTGCTGATTGCTTCCACGCTGATTGGGTGGCCTAGTTGTAACGCGGTAATAATGGGATCGAGCGTGTGCGCACCCCGGTCAGCCATCATGCCGCTTCCGAAATCCCACCAATTGCGCCAGACCCGTGGATGATAGCAAGGCGAGTAAGGGCGATAAGGCGCCGGCCCCAACCACAAGTCCCAATCGATAGATGATGGCGTTGGTTGTGTTACGGTGGGACGCGTTTCGCATGGCGAACTCCAGGACGCATGCCCCGGCGGATAGTGGGTAAGACTACACCACGCTTCCACTTTTTTAACCGTGCCGATGGCCCCGTCTTTAATCCATTCGCTTGTAAGTCGAATGCCTTCCGCTGCATGGCCCTGGATGCCCATTTGCGTGACGACGCCCGCTCTCTTTGCTTCTTTTGCAAGCTGGTGCGTTTCATTCAAATCGTGCGCCAGAGGCTTTTGGCAAAAAACATGCTTACCGGCTTTAATGGCGGCCATCGCGATCACAGCATGCGTATGGTCCGGCGTAGCGATCGATACGGCATCAATATCTTTCTCCTTGTCCAGCATCTCGCGAAAATCGGTATACCTTTTGGCGTTGGGATAACGACAAAAGACCCGGGCGGCATACACCTCGTCAACATCGCACAGGGCGACAATGTTTTCGCTTTCCAGGTTTTTTAAATCACCGGAACCTTTACCACCGATTCCTATGGCAGCGATGTTCAGTTTATCGCTTGGGGCTGTCTGTCCGTACCCGCCCAGGACATGACGGGGAACGATAGTAAAAAGTGATCCGGCAGCAAGTCCGGTTTTTACGAATGATCTTCTGCTCTGAGCGCTCATATTTTACCTCCCTTTATTTTTTAATAATCATCAGGGAATGCCTTTCCCTGAGCAGGAATTTCTGGGAGATGAAAACTTTAGTTACAGATTTGATGTTATATTCCTGACATCTTTTTCTTTCAAAGAAAGATAATCTAAAACATCATTCATCACCTGATTAATACTCTTAAATTTCTCCTCATCGGAAAGCATGATTTCGGGCGATTGGATATAAGGCGCGTCGACTATTTCATCAGCACAGTGATCGATCAATTCCTTTGCGCTTTGCGGCGTTGTTTCCAGGTGAAACTGAAGCCCCAGGACACGATCATCGTAAAGGAATCCCTGGTTTTCGCACGCCTCGCTGCCGGCGACGGGGATGGAATTTTTCGGCAAACTGAACGTATCGCCGTGCCAGTGAAAAGCCTCAAGCC
>JAADGR010000483.1:0-806 GCA_013152225.1 Calditrichota bacterium | reverse complement strand
GATTTTGTAATCGGAAACCAGCCGATCTCTTTGTGCGCATTGGCCGTTACTTTGGCGCCGAGCACATCGGCAATGAGCTGGGCACCGAGACAAATGCCGAGAACAATCTTGCTTTGTACGGCTTTTAAAATGAACTTTTTTTCTTCAACCAGCCAGGGATATTTTTTTGTATCGTAAATATTCATCGGCCCGCCCATAACGACAAGAAAATCGAAATCGGACAGATCGGGCAAAACAGAATCATCGAAAAATTTTGTGGAACTGAGTCGATGTTCCTTTTTCAGCGCCCATTTTTCAATACTGCCGAGTCCTTCATAAGGAACATGTTGAAGATAGTGAATTCGCATTTTCCTTCCTTATTCTTTAATCCATTTTTCCGAAAACGAAACATGTTTTATCGTTTGCTTGCCGTTGGCATCACTGTATGAATAGGTCACGTGAATGCGACCGTTCTTTGCCTGGATGACTGAAGGATAAGCAAACGATCCCCGGCCTCTTGCCGTTTTTTCAAGATGCTTCATCCATTTCCACGTTGCTCCTTCATCATCTGAAAGCGAAACGGCCAGACTGTAGCGGCCATCCTCGGTGTCGTTGTAAACCATAACCCAGCGCCCGTTTTTCAACCTGATAACTTCCAGGCTGGAGCCGGGATTGGGAATATCAATGTCCCTGGCCCAGGTCCAGGTTTCGCCGTCGTCGATTGAGGTGCATTTCTGAACGCGATAGGGTGCATCGCCGTCATCGCGCATGTAGGCCACCAGGGCGCCGTCATTTTTTCTGACGATGCTGGGCTGGTTGGGGCCAAA
>JAADGR010000234.1 GCA_013152225.1 Calditrichota bacterium | reverse complement strand
AGCGTGTCATTCAGTAAGAATCTTGTTGGCCGGGACGATTAAATAATAGAATCACCAATTCCGGCGTTTTCCCGACAAGACCGTTCGGGCTTGATAGAAAGTATTAAAGCTTGTCATATACGATCAGATTCACGAACGCCAAATTTCGACTTTTATTAAGGCGCCAATTATTTTGTCATCAATCATTTTGTCCATTGCTGATCTGCCAGTTCTCAAAAATTTACCGGATGAAAGGAGTAACAATTTCCAATTTGTGAAAATCTTCCCTAACTACATTAAATTGACTTTCCAGAAACAATAATTTCACATTCGGTCCGGCATCGATTGTAAAATAAACCGGAACGCCGGCCTCCCTCATCTCCCAAACTTTTTGAAAAACAAGCACTGTTTGAGGTTTCCAATAGAGCAGCGGAGGCCAGGCAGCGAGCATAGTGGCGTGCATAGCCAAAGCATTGGATTCGGCTGTTTTACCGAAAAGCTCAAAATCCCGCCTTTGAATCGCCTCTTTAATGTTCCTTAAATCTTTTTCCACTTGCAAGGGCCAGGATCGATACAGTTTAGAAGTCTCTGTCGTCCGCCGCATGCCCGCACGCGAAGCAACTGCTTTTTGTTCGTCTGCGACCGTAACCACACCAAGACGCAGTTCAGGCCATTGCTTTGCCAGCACTTGCGCAAAGCTGTCCATTCCATCATCCCTGCTGCCGCGCTGCCATTCCACAAAGCCGTTGAAAATGGATCGTGAAGCACTGCCGCTGCCAAGGCGGGCGAGAATGGATAATTCCCTTTTTGTTAAGCGCCACTCGTAAAGATCATCCAGAGCGAGGACAAGCGCTGCAAAACCGGACGCGGATGAAGCAAGTCCGGCTGCTGTGGGAAAATTATTTTTCGTTTCGACAATGTATTTTTCCCCACGCGAACGAAACAAATCCAAAAATGAAATGAGACGCCGGGCAAAGGGCGCATCGTTCGCCAGTTCATGATCATTGAGTACAATCCTGTCTGCCGTGCTGGAAAATGAAATTTTTGTCCGGGTACCCAGATGACCCAACGACACCGAAAGACTCGAGGTTACGGGAAGATTCAATTCCTCGTTTCTCTTGCCCCAGTATTTACACAACGCAATATTGGATGAAGCAAAAGCGGATGCAGATGTTTTGGCCGAAATATTTTTTCCGCCGAGAAGAACCCGGACAACGTCTTTTTTATTCAAAAACAATATTCCCTCTGTAGAAATTTCCACAGGCAAAATCTGGTAGGACAGGTCCTGCTGAATGCTGCCGAGACCAACGACGCAATCACCGAGTCCCGAACCGGAAATTTTGGCGCCGAGAATTTCAGGCTCGCGGCGAAGGAGATAAACGATTTCTGATAAAACACGATTATTCACTCCAATCGCGTCCATCAGTCCCTGATTAATATTAAGCAATTCCCCGACTTTTTGCCATTTATTTTTTTTGATCGCTTCAGCAGCCTGCAGGGCGCTCTTTCCCATCAGTTCAAAAATTGAAGCAAAAAGTTTCGGATGACGCTGCCGTTTCTCCTCGACAATATTTATAACTTTTGTCGTCGGCAATTTCGTTCCGGAATAAACAACAGTCAGCGGATACTTTTGGTCAGATTTTTCAATGGAAAGCGGCTGCATTCGATAAGAAATAATGCCGCCAAACACGGCCGCTGCCAAATCCGCACCGGATGCAGTGCCCTGGATTTTGCGTACCGTTTCGAGACCGGCCTGAAATATATCCAAAGGTTTGCGCTCCCGGTTAGCCATCTCAAACAAGGCAGCCGTTGTTGCTGCGGTAACTGCGGCGGAAGAGCCTAATCCAACATTCGCCGAAAAATCGGACTCGATTTTGAGATCAAAACCGGTGCGCAAATATTTTGCTTGAGACGAAATAGCAGAAAGGACAAATCGAAACTGTGGATGAGATTGGATATTTTGCAAGTCTGTATAAAATTCACCAAGATCGGAGAAAATACGAACGGAGGAATCTGGTCGCATTTTTACGATGATGCTCATGCGTTGTGTTACCGCACAAACAAGAGCCGACTGTCCGTGCAAAACGGCATGTTCGCCGAATAAAAAGAGTTTGCCCGGCGCAGAAACTTTAAACGACCCGCGCACCAAGGGCCTCACCTTTCACGGGTATGATCTCAAAGCCATATTTTTTGCAGACATCAACCGGAGCATCCTGAGCAAAAATACTGACAATGCCGCCTTTCTCACCGGCAACGGCGCCGGCGCCGGCAATCTTTGCGGCCCCTCCGCACGATTCAATGTCCCGGATGAAACTCCGGATTCTTTCAGGGACAACGCCAATCTGTTCGAGCAGCCGGTTATTTTCTCTGACAAGTTTTTTCAACTCGGCAATGTTACCGTTAACAAGAGCTTCTTGAATTTCATTGGTAACCCACTCAAAATCATCCCATATCTTGCTTGCACCAAACTTTGCACCCACGTGCGCAACACACTCTCCGGTCGAAGTTTCGGGCACACCGGTATTAACCAGGACCATCGGCAATTCAGGCAAGGGAAGTTCGGTCGCCTCATCTTCCTGAAAGCGAAGAAAACCGCCATGCAGCGACACATACGGATCAACACCGCTGGAACGGCCATGCTGCAGTTTTTCGGCTTCAAGGCCGATATTATAATATTTTTCCGGCAGCAAATCCATGTCAAAAAACTTGCTCACTCCCCGAAGAACGCTCAGAATTGTCGCCGCAGATGAACCCATGCCGCAACCGATGGGAATGTTCGATTGCAGCTTGACGTTTACACCGTGTTCAAGTTTGAGTTGGAGTGTATCTAAAAAAGTTATAAATAAAAAATCGAATAACTCGAATGGTTTTTTCAGGACATCGCGAATGCCCAATTCGCCATTGAGAAAATCATGATAGTTTTTAATCAGACGATGCTTGAGTTCACGCAAGGCATTCAGCGTCAGGGACGAACTCGTATTGAAATCCAGGAGATCAAAAGATACCTCGCGGTTATGCTGACCGGAGATTGTTGCCTGCGCGTAGCGATCAACCGCCATCACCAGTGCCGGCTTGCCGTAGACAACCGAATGCTCACCGCTGATAATAATTTTACCCGGCGCAATCGCTTTCATGCCAGCCTTTCATATTGCCGCTGGTGATTTTTTAATCCTGCAAAGCGAAATTTCCCCGTTTCGTTTACAGGCGTTTCATATTCTCCTCCGTCCGTCGGCAAAGAGTAGGAATAAAAATCACTATATTCTGCATAAGAAAGTTCTTGCCGATTTTTTAAAAGTTTGTCGTGATTTTTTTTATGAAGAAAATCCCGGTAGCATGATTGAACCGTCCCGCTGAAAAATTCACCGACACAGCCGGAACCGTAGCTGAACATCCCGATTTTGGAACCGGAGAGGTCTTCTTGTTCATTTTCCAGCAAAGACGCAAGCGCAATAAAAACGGAAGCTGTGTAGGTATTACCGACAATTCTGTTATAGACGAGCGCATTTGAAATTTGCCGCAAAACATCCGCATCCTGCAAATCGTTATCGCCGGCCAATTTTGCCAAATGCTTGTGTGCTGTCTCTCCCATGCGCGAAAACGGCAAATGATAAGCAAAACGAGAAAAATCAGAAAACTTTGTGCCGGAAAGATCACTGAATTGTTTCCACGCCTCGGTCAATGTTTTCAAATAGATTTTAACGGAATACTTGCCGTCCACCAGAGCTGCATCGCGATAATTTGGCCGCCAAAAGTCCATCACGTCCTCGGTGTACATACCTGTCGTCAAATCCAGTTCCATGATGCTTGGATGAGTGGAGAGAACCACAGCAGCAGCACCGGCACCCTGCGTAGGTTCACCCACAGTTCCCAAACCATAGCGGGCAATATCGGAAGCAACGAGCAAGACCTTTCGATCCGGGTGTTGCAGCACATAAGGAAGCGCCAACTGCAACCCGCCAACACCGCTATAGCATGCTTGCTTGAGTTCAACCACACGACAATTGTGCGGCAAGTCGAGGAGATGATGCACATAAATCCCGCCCGCCTTGGACTGGTCGATAGCGGACTCGGTGGCAAAGAGAACGGTATCAATACTTTCTTTGTCCACGCCCTGCAGAGCTTGGTGCGCGGCGTTTGCTGCAAGAGTGATAATGTCTTCGTCCGGAGGAGGTACTGCCATTTTTTCCTGACCAATACTCTTGTAAAACCGATCGGGACGCAGCCCGCGCTGCTCAGCCAGTGTTTTCAAATCAACAAAGTAATGTGAGGAATAAAAACTCAACGATTCAATACCCGCGTTCATCGAACAATCCTTTTTCAAAAGTTGAATAGGCAATGAATGATTCATTAAAAAACAACTGGTCAAAATCCTTGACGCCCAGCAGAAACATGGCAACAGTGAATTCTTTTTTAAACTTTTCAATCGTATGGATGACTGCATCGGCGGACTCGGTTGCAGGCTTTAGAAAAGGTTTTGCCATGCCGCATAATTTTGCACCGAGGATGACGGACTTGGCCATATCGATTCCGGAACGAAGGCCGCCCGAAGATATGACAGTAATTTTATCATGCAACGGACGCAATGCGCGCAATGCCAGGGGCGTGGGATTTCCCCAATCCTGAAACAGAAGGCCGATATTGTCTTTTTCATCATTCTGGCGGTAATACTCGATCCGGCTCCATGAGGTACCGCCGGAACCGGCAACGTCAAAATATTTAACACCGTGCTCGTAAGCCAGGAGGACATCATCAAGTTCAAGTCCTGCGCCGACTTCTTTGAGGATCACAGGGACGTGCAGCTTTTTGGCAATCTCGCCAATTCTTGCTGCCAGGTTTGAAAAATTCGTATCGCCCTCAGGTTGTACCGCTTCCTGCAAAGGATTCAAATGGAAATACAGACCGTCAGCGCCTGCGGCCGCTACGGCTTCGCGGCAGTGAGAAATATCGAAACCATAATTCAGTTGCACAGCCCCCAGATTCGCAAATAAAAGTGTGGACGGTGCATGCCGCCGTATCTCAAAACTTTTGCGCGCGTCCGGGTTGTCAAACATAACACGCTGTGATCCGACGCCCATGGCCACTCCTGTGGCTTCCGCAGCAATCGCCAGGTTTTTATTTATCCGCCGAACCAGGTCATGGTGGCCGCCGGTCATGGAAGATATGAGCAGAGGGAAAGACAATTTTTTGCCCATAAATGTCACGGATGGATCAACTTGTGCAAGATCGATTTCCGGCAATGCCCTGTGTTTCAGATGAATGAAATCAAAATATGATTTTCCCCGTTCCACATTTTCATCGCTGTTGATGATGCGGATATGTTCAGATTTTCGCTCGTTGATCTGGTCGCTCATCGCCTCTCCAGCTTTTCGTGGGCCTGCATGAGTTCGCCACGATTCGTCAACGCCCCAAGCAAGGATAATTCCCCGCAGAGCACAACAGCAGCCGCAATAACCGCCAGGCGACGCGAATTCTTGCCCGCCTCGCGGTTGCCCAGGCAATCCATCATCCTGAGGTTATCGCGCACAAAAGGTAATTCTTTGCCGCTGCCGGTTGTACCGACGATAATGTTCGGCAGCGTTACGGAAAAATACAGATCGTCATTTCGAACTTGCGCATGAACAATCCCCTGGGAACCTTCAACAATGTTCGCGGCATCCTGCCCGGTGGCGAGATAGAAAGCAAGGAGCATGTTGGCAAAATGTGCATTGGCCGTTCGCAGGCTCCCTGCGACGATACTTCCTATAAGATTTTTTTTTATGTGGAGTTCGACGATTTTTTCAGGAGTCGTTTTCAAATAGCGGTGACAGATTTTTGCCGGAACGATGACTTGTGCGATCACATTTTTCCCGCGGCCAAGAATGCCGTTCACAGCGGATACTTTTTTATCTGTACAATAATTACCGGAAATAGAAATATATTTCAAATCATCGTATTCAGCCAGCAGCCAATCCTGCAAGGCTTCGGCGGCTTTGGTCACCATATTGTGCCCGGAGGCGTCACCCGTGCGCATTTCCAGGCGGATAAAAATCAAATTCGCAACGATTTGAAAATGAATATCGACGAATTCGGCGTACTTGCTGGTTGCCTCGGTTATATCGCGAATTTTATCGCGCTGATTTTTCAAAGTTGAAACAACGCGCATTGCTTCTTCAACTCCGGGCGCCTCCACTAAAACCGAGCGCGTCATTCGTTCGTCAACGATCACTGCACGGATGCCGCCGGATCTCAGTGCAACGCGCGCACCCCGGTTGGTAGAAGGCCACAGCGGCGTTTCAAATGTCGCCAACGGTACCATAACTTCGGCTTCGACGACAGTGCCCGTGATTTTGACCGGGCCGATCGTTTGCATGGGAATCTTGGCAAAATGAGTCAATGAACTATTTTTTTTTATCGTCATGCCTCCTTAACATGGGCGCATAAAAGTAAATTCCAGGTTATAGGTAAATCAAGTTTTCAATATAATCATTTTTTGTGTTTTTGCAAAAGATTTTAACATAGAAATTAAGACATGGCACAGACCCGGAAAAAAATATGTGCGATGCATAAAGTCGAAAAGCATGTCATCGCGAGGAGAGGAGGTATAGTTTACCCCGAATTACCGGGGAAGTGATCTTTAAAAACAATGCCTTAGCAGGCATTAAGATTGCTTCGCTCGCAATGACATTTTTTGACTTCAAATTATTCATAAAATGCGTCGCACTTTTAATGGGAGCACAATCTATCGCCTCACCTTAAATATTCGCGGCACAGAGTTTGACCACTCTTATCCCGACATTCAAATCAGGCATAACGGGAAATAATTAGATTTGTTTTTAAAGGTTTTACAAACAAGTATCTTTATGAGATTGTTGTTTCTGCGGCACTTGTGCCTCAAGAAAGGGTTTTGTGTTGATTGGATGCCACAGATGGCAAAAGGGATTCAAACTAGTGTGGATGTGAGAGGAGACCTGTCATGAGTGAAATTGTTAACGACAATGTCAGCTTGATAAAATTTTTACTTTCAATTGTACTTTTATTTGTGGTCATAGCCATTTCTCTGGCCGATGAAGTGGTGTGCCCGCCGGGTACAAGTAATACGTTTTTTCAAACGAACGGACCAAACGGCTACCTCAAATGGGGTGATTGGTGGACCAGTGGGAATGCAAATGGCGGAAATCAGCCGCATCAATTCAACATTTATGTTCCCTGTACTGTGGACTCGGACTTTATTGTTCAAGTCCAATTATACGACCCGGAAAGTTTCCGAACAGGGAGCGACGTTGACGAAGAAGAGGGGACGGCCTGGGATAGTACCACATTCCGTTTTGTGGCACCCGACGGAAGCACTGAAATCACCCGGCAAACCTTTCCTCCTGTGGCCGGGACTTCCGAACAATGGAACAGTTTTGCTTCTTTCAAAATTCGCGATTATGGTTGCGGTATTTACAAGTTGTACGTTTCAACTTCCGATGATGATCAAAATTCCTATAAAATTAAAATCATTGAAGGCGATCCTGATGGCATTCCCAACAGCGGAGATGAAATTAATATTGCACCCATCGAATCATCTTACCAGCACAACGGCGATGGATGCACAACATTTTGGTTCTACGTGCCCGACAAACCGGAACTGCGTCTCTCCAACTTTGACATGGATGAAGACGGCACTGCTACGATTTCAGCAACTTATACCGATCCTGACGGAAATACTCACGACGGCACCACATCCGGTAATAAATTATGGAACAATGACGGAGGCGAGGCTTTTCCTCCGCCGGGAGGTGATGTTTTTTCAAATCCAACATCCGGCTGGTGGAATGCGGAACTCTGCGTCGATGATGGGAATCAATATGTTTTTTATTCCGAAGCTGCTCTTTTTTTAGATTATCTTCCGAATCACCCGGACATCAGTATCAGCAAAAATGACGGGGTAACGCAAGCTTTTGAAAACACGAATTCTGTTTATACAATAATCCTTAAAAACAATGGCAATGGTCCGGCCTTGAATGTAACCGTAACCGACACTCTGCCGACCAGCACCTACTATGTGTCAAGCACCGGCAATGCCACATATTCTCTAAATGATCCTCTTGAAATTGTAACCTGGGATGTGGGTCTTCTTCTCCCGGGTAAGAGCGATTCCGTTGCTCTCACTGTGAATATCAAAAGCGGGGCATCCAGCCCGCTGCAAAACACCGCTTATGTTTCTTACACAGATGTTCTGTTCAACGAGTACAGTGGAATCCATGATTCGGATGAAGATGAAATTATTCCGGCAGGGTCCATTGGCGATCTTGTGTGGGATGACAGCAATGGCGACGGACAACATGATAGCGGAGAATCCGGACTGGCAAATGTCACAGTAAACCTGATTACCGCAGCAGGCGATACAGTCGATTCTCAGACCACAAATGACAGCGGCAATTACCTTTTCCGTAATGTCGCGGCAGGTAATTATACAGTCGATGTGGACGACGCCAGCTTGTCTGCAGGCTATTCCTGTTCAACAGGGAATGAGCCGCTTTCCATTACATTTACAGAGGGTTCCTTTTATATGAGCGCTGATTTTGGCTATCACCGGGAATTCGATTTCGGCGACGCACCTGATCCGGGATTCCCAACGCTGTTAGCGAACAACGGCGCGCGGCACGTCATTATTCCCGGCTATTACCTGGGATACAGCATTGACTCTGAAAATGACGGTCAGCCCACAGCCTCGGCAAATGGCGATGACTCGGACGGTAATAACGACGATGACGGCGTCCAGTTTATCTCACCGCTTGTTCAGGGCGGGTCGGCAGATGTCAAGGTAACGGCGTCCGCAGGAGGATACCTGAACGCATGGCTGGATTTTAATGGCGACGGTGACTGGGACGATGCCGGAGAACAAATCTTTACCGATACGCAGGTAAATAGCGGAGCAAACACGCTACATTTCAGCGTACCCTTTACAGGTAGTCCCGATGCGGCAAGAATCGCGCGTTTTCGTTTTAGCAGTGTCAAAGGGTTATCATATTCCGGCCTGGCCCCGGATGGCGAAGTGGAAGGATACCTGGTGGATGTTCTCATCCCCGTCGAACTCGTTTCTTTCACAGCAGCACAGGTCAATGAGAATGTGAAGCTTGAATGGACGACGCAAACCGAAACGGAAAATCTTGGCTTTTATATTTACAAGGCTGAGACGGAAGACGGTAATTTCCAAAAACTGTCAACAGAATTAATCACCGGCGCCGGTAACAGCGAAACCGAACATAACTATAATTACATCGACGAAAACGTCAGCTTTGGCAAAACGTATTTTTATAAACTGGCTGACGTCAATTATAGCGGTCAAGTAACCATGCACGAGGCGGTCGCCGTTTCTGTCCAGCCTCCTACAGAATATAGCCTTGGACAAAATTATCCCAATCCGTTTAACCCGGAGACGAACATCCAGTTCAAGCTGAAAAAAGCCGGATTTGTCGAACTGGCTGTTTATAATCTCAAGGGACAAATGGTGCGCGAACTCGTTGCCAAAAGGATGAATGCGGGCGTGCACGACGCGAAATGGAACGGCAGGGATGATGCAGGCAATATTGCTCCGAGCGGTATTTATCTTTATACATTGCGTGTAAATGATTTCAAAAAAACGGGTAGGATGCTTTATTTGCGCTGACAAGGAATCGTGATAAAAACCGTCTTCCTCTTTCAAGACTCCGATTGCCCAAAGGGCACCGGATGTCGTAACACTTTTGAAATACTCATGGCCTTGCCAAGTCGACACCCGGAGCCCATCTGGGGTCGGGGAAAGTAAATATTTAGAAACTTCCCGGAGGCGTTTGGAGGGTAGATGATTTTCATAACCCCCGGGAAGTTAAAAGCCGTCTCCATCTCTCAAGACTGCGGTTGCCCAAAGGGCAGCGGATGTCGTGACACTTTTGAAATACTCGCGGTCTTGCCGACACACGGAGCCCCTCCGGGGTCGGGATAAAATTTCTTTTAAAAATTCCCGCAGATTTTTCCGTTCATCCATTATCTTTTCTGCTATCTGGTTCGTAATCTGCTTTTCTTATCACTTGTTCATCTGAATATATTCATATTAAACCTGCGGGAATTAAATCAAGAATCATCCATAGTTTTGTTTTTTTCATCTAAAATATGGCGTACAATTTTCGGCATTTCAAAAATGCTGATGGGTTTGAGAACAAATTCACGGATACCTACCTTCATTGCCTCCTGTCTTGTTATCGTTTCGCTATAACCGGAACACAGAATGATGGGCATTTGCGGGCGCATTTCAAGAACGCGTTCTGAGAGTTCTTTACCGCTGAGGCCCGGCATTGTCTGGTCGGTGATAATCAGATCAAAAGCATCCGGGTCCTTTTGAAATAAATCCATTGCTTCGACACTATTGGTTTTCCCGGTAATGTGATAGCCCAATTCGCTGAATCTCTCCACCGCAATCCGAACAAGATCTTCTTCGTCGTCAATGTAGAGGATACTTTCTTTCCCGCCGACGAGCATGCTTTTTGCTTCCTGTTTTCGGATTTCCTTTCTTTCAAGACGCGGCAAAAAAACACGGAACGTCGTTCCCTGGCCGATTTTGCTGTCAACTGTAATTTTGCCGTGCAGCCGTTCAATGATGCCATGGATAACCGACAACCCCATGCCCGTTCCCTCTCCTACCCTCTTTGTGGTAAAAAAAGGATCAAAAATGCGGTCAATGATTGCCTTGTCAATTCCATCTCCGCTATCGTTTACTGCAATTTGAACGTACTGACCGGAGGAAAGACCGCCTGTCCGGGCTGCAGATTTTTCATTCAATTCAATCGCCGTGACTTTGACGTGCAGCCGGCCGCCTTTTTGCCGCATCGCATAAGCTGCATTTGAACAAAGATTGAGCATAATTTGTTGGATTTGCACGGGGTCTGCCAGAACAAAACTCGAATCCGCATCAATATCCGTTGCGATGTCAATTGTTTTGGGCAGCGACGCCCTGAGCAATTTCAGCGTTTCTTTTACGATCGAACTGACACAAATGGGATTTTCTTCCAACTTGTCCAACCGGCTAAAGGTCAAAATTTGTTTTACCAGCTCTTTGGCCCGCATGCTGGCCGTGACGATATTCTCAAGGTTTTCGTGCAGAACAGAGCCTTCTTCAGTATCATCAACGGCAAGTTCCGCGTAACCCATGATTGCCCCGATGATATTATTAAAATCATGAGCAATACCGCCGGCTAAGGTTCCTATGGCTTGCATTTTTTGCGCTTGCTGCACCTGAGATTCCAATTTTTTACGTTTCGAAATATCCCGAACAATGGCAGTATAGAACGTGCCTTCATCGGTCTCCCAACTTGCAAGTGACAAATCAATCGAAAACTTTTTCCCATCCTTTGACAGCCCCTTCAATTCAACCGTTCTATCGAGGATGCCGGATTCGCCACCCTTCTGAAGTCGTTCAATGCCTGCTTTATGTTTCTCAATATATTCTCCCGGCATGAGTTTAGTGACCGATTCCCCAATCATTTCGTCCGAACAATATCCGAACATCTTTTGCGCAGCCTGGTTCCAAAATATGACGCGACCATCACTATCAGTGGAAATAATAGCGTCGACAGCCGATTGCACCACTGAACGAAACCTGGCTTCGGAACGAATCAACGCCTTTTCAATTTTCTTTTTATCAGTCATGTTAATGACTTTAGCATGAGCCCCCAGGAACGTGCCATCGGCATCTGCGATCGGCGACAGTTTCATTTTAACATAAATCCGGCTATCGCTTTTATGAAGCAGATCGAAATCATGCTCAACGGCATCCCCTCGTTTGAGCGCTATTAAAACCGGTTTAATATTTTGAATATCATTTCTCGGTAAAAACTCTCTTAAATTCTTCCCTGTCATCTCCCGGGTCGTGTAACCAAGCATTTCGGCCAGTATGGCCGATAAAACAGAAGTGTTGAAATCGTGATCAAAAATCCAGGTGCCCTTTTGCGCGAGTTCAAAAATATGCTCGTATTCTTTTTCAATCTTTTTTCTTCCAGAAACATCAGTCAGAAAATTCAATGTTGCGGGGGCACCTTCCCACATAAAACGGATCGCATTTATCTCCACCCATTTTATGTCGCCATTTTTGCCAACCAATCGAAAGGAATAAACATTTTCGAACTTTTCCCCTTGAATTCTTTTCCGATAATTTATCGCAACCAGGTCCCGATCATCCGGGTGAACAAAGTCCAAAAATGGTTTGGATACAAGTTCTTCCCATGAATAATCCACCATCTCGAGGAGTTTCGGATTTACAAATTCCAGCTTTCCGTCCTGGACGATTACAATGGCTTCGTTTGCATTCTCAACCATCAGACGGTACTTTTCCAAACGATTCAGCAACTTCCGGAGGGATCGAGTATCTGCCAAATCCGAGTCTTTAAAGCCCGGGGATGGAATTCTACTCGTCTCACCGAGCACTGTCTGTGATTCGTTTTTTTTCATTTTCTTACCCAATTGGCTTTAGATTCGCAATTCAAGAGCGTATTGCATTAAAGCATTTAGCTTGTCTTCTTTTTGGCCAACTCGGCCAATAATTCGACGAGACCTTCATATTCCGTGGACTTGTCAAAAAAGTGATCTGCTCCAAGTCTTTTGCAAACATTCCGATAGGTCGGAAAGGAATAGTTTGTGAACATTATTGTCGTCAGCATTGGATACAAATGCTTAATTTCCTTGAGGGTCACGACCCCGCTTCCGTCCGGCATGTGAATATCCAGCACGACCACATCCGGTTTTCTTTGCCTGATAGCTTCCAATGCCAGCAATCCGGTTTCGTATTCTCCGACAATCTGAACTTTGGGAACATCTGCTAAAAATTTCCTGATTCGGTCGCGTAAAAGAGCAGAGTCATCGACAAGCATAACATTTAGCATAATCCATCCCCTTTCTTGCGTCTGCTTTATCCTCGAATGTCGTAATCAACGTACAAAATGTCGGTAACAAAAGAAATCAGTGTATGTCTGATTATTTTGTAAGAATTCGTCGGTAAGATATGTAGGTGTTTGTCCTACAAAGGCAAAGCAGGATTGCCAAATCCGCTGTCGAAATAGAACGGATGAGTAATTCGTAAAAAGTCCAAAAATGTCATTGCGAGCGAAGCGAAGCAATCCGAACGCCTGCCAAGGGATTGTTTTTTTTGTGAGATCGCTTCCCAGATAATTCGGGGTGAACTATCGCTCCGCTCCTCGCGATGATATCGCTTTTCGATTTTTTACGAATTTGTCATAAAAAGCAAGTTGGGACGGCCACAAATCGCCAGTGAGAGCATGACGCCCGAAGCAAATGCGGCAAGGAAACCAGTCCTGATCAAAAAAGCTCGGTGATTGCAAAATATGTTGTAATAAAAGAAAAGAGAATAACAGCAATCAATCCTATATTCATGTTCGTTGTCGCTTTGTGTTCTTGCATTATTTTTGATCGGTTGATGAGAATGAAAACCGGAATTGCAACAGCAGGAAGAATGCACGCCTGAAATGCTTGTGAAAAGATCATCAAAGCGGGCGGGCGCTGCTGCATAAACAACATGCCAAAGCTGAATAATATGCCGAAAAAACCAAGGATGCGAAACAGTGGAGAATGAATATCACGCGGCCGTCCGGTATAATCGCTGACAAGCCACGGGGCAATGAGGACGATAGGAAAAACCGTGGAAATCCCGGCACCGGCAACGCCGAGAATAAGGATAAATGCTGCAAACTTGCCGCCAATGGGTTCAAACAAACTGATCATTTCTATTGTGTTATCAAGTTTAAGCCCCATGACATGAAGCGTTCCGGCGGAAACCGCCATAATGATACCGCTCAAAAACAGCATCATGGACGCAGAAACAAAAGCGTCTCGTTTTTCATCTTTGAGATTGTTGATCGTCCACCCTTTTTCCGTAACAATAGTACTGCGGATAATAAAAACCGCAGCAGAACATGTTGTTCCGGCCATAGCAGCAACCAAACCAAAGGCTCCGGGCTGTTTTGGAATGCTCGGCACCAACCCGCCGACAATTGCCGAGAAACTCGGCTTGACCATAAAAAACACAACAACAAAACAAATGCCCATTAAAATGACAAATGCAGTGAGAATTTTTTCAAATACCTGGTAACGGCCATACCACAGCAGCGCGTACAACCCGATGACGAGGACAAGAATGATCCACACATTACCGATTCCACTACCGCCGAATGTCAATCGCGAGCCCTCTTTCAGCAGATCGGAAACAATACCCATAATCCCCATGAGCGCCAACAGTTCTCCGATGATCAATGCAGCCATGATATACAAAGCCAGCAATTTACCGCCTTTAAACTCTGTCTTGATATTGCGCAGGGCTGTTTTTCCACTGACCAAAGTTAATTGTCCATAAGCGACCATGAGCACAAAAGTGAACACACAGGATAAAACAAGCGTCCAGAAAAGAGACATACCATATTCCGCTCCGGCCTTTGCCATTGTTGTGACGCTTCCCGTACCGATATTATAGCCGATTAAAAACAAACCCGGCCCAACGGCGCTCAGGGCTATGGCAATTTTTTTGATGGTTTTGTTCTGCACAGGTCGGTTCCTTTCATGCTATCCGGTGCTATCAGATCGATTTATAATAACTACTACTGTCATTGCGAGGAGCGTAGCGACGAAGCAATCTCTTTATTTTCAACTATGCTTATTAAAAGCTAGTTTGTACAATACTTTTTTAGTCATGTCATTGCGAGCGGAACGGAGTGGAGCGAAGCAATCTCATGCTTGACAGGCAGTTATGAGATTGCTTTCCCGATAATTCGGGGTAAACTGTCGTTCGTTCCTCACTCCTCGCAATGACACGTTATGTGGGAATTGCTCTTCTAATCCAGTATTTTGTCACAAACGCTATCCAAAACCTGCAATCCTTCTTCCAATGCATCCTGTGGAGTAATAATCAGCGGCGGAGAAATTTTGATACACTGTCCTGCTGTGCCCACCGGCGCAAACATGAGCAATCCCTGGCGAAAACATTGCTCGTTAATCTTGAGTGCTGTTTCAGAATCCGGTTCTTCCGTACCGGATTTTACAATTTGCAATCCGGCAACCATTCCTTTGCCAAGCACGGCGCCAATTTGAGAGGGATGTTTTTCCTGAATTTTAAACAATGGTTTCAGCAAAACGTTTTCCATTTCAGCGGCATGTTCCAGCATCTTCTCCTCCTTCATCACCTGAAGATTGGCCAGAGCCGCAGCCACGGGCAAGGGACTCCCCGAATGCGTGGACGTCATGCTGCCGGGTTTGTACAGATCCATAACATCGTTGCGGCCAATAACGGCAGAGATGGGCAGCGAGGAAGAAATCCCTTTGCCACAGGCAATCATATCGGGCGTAATGCCGTAATGCTCGAATGCAAACCATTTTCCGGTGCGACCAAACCCTGCCTGCACTTCATCGGCAATGAGCAGGGCGTCATTCTCGCGACAAAAGGCCTCTAGCTTTTGTGCATAATCGACGGGCATAAAGAACG
>JAADGR010000274.1 GCA_013152225.1 Calditrichota bacterium | reverse complement strand
GAATCGCTTGTCCCACACGTCCCGAACCCCAAATGACGGCGGTGTCGTTTTCCTGCAAACCGGCACGGTTGCAGGCATGAAATCCGATGGAATACAACTCGACAAGGGCGCCTTGTTTATCGGAAATCTCAGGATAGAGCCGGTACAACATGTGCTCATCCGCAGCCACGTATTCGCCGAAACCACCGTTCATATCCACGCCCAATAGTTTCAGATTTGTACACGCCGGGTAATGCCCGAGCTTGCAAGCCGCACATTTGCCGCAGGGAATAATCGGGTCCACAGCAGCGCGATCGCCAATTTTATAGTTTTTAATATTTTTGCCGATATTGACGATCGTCCCCGCAAACTCGTGTCCCTGGATCATGGGTGTTTGCGTGCGCGGGGCAAAATCCCCGTTGTAAATGTGCAGATCGCTGCCGCAAATGCCAACAGCCCCAACTTTTATCAACACCTGGTTATCATTAATCTCAGGTACCGGCACACTCTGCCATTCGATTTTTCCATATTCAGTTAAAACGGCTGCGTTCATTTTTATTGCCGCATGCCTTTCTCAGATAAACATTCAGCATTTTCGTCCAGATGCTCATCGCAATTCACCCGGAAAGAAGCCTGAAAGCTCATTATTCTGCTCTAATTATCCTGATTTCAAAAGTAATATAATATAGCAATCCCGATGGAGCAATTCAATAAATAAAAAAATCCCCGACAAACGGAGATTTTTATGATAGAAATATTAGCCCAGACACCCGGAGCCCCTGCGGGGCATCCGGCGTCTTGAAATTTTCAATCCGGAATCAGAGTGCTTTGATTTCACCTGTTTTCTGGATTTTGATATTTACATCATCAATTTTAGCGGGAATCTTTTGCTGTACCTTGTCGGGATTATCGGCAACAGAAACAACAATTCCAACCTGATCGTTATCCGTCATGCCGATGCCGACAGCGACGACCTCTTTGATTTTAAACCACTCTTTTTCGTGGCGTTCCCTGATTTTTTTGATTTTTTCTAATTGTGCATCCATTTTTCTTATGCCAGCGTCACTTGCAATTTTGAAAACACATTTTGAATTCTGTTAATAATCGTCGTGTTATTACTCCCGGCGAACAGCAAACCGACAATTTCATTGCGGTTGTTCAGTACGGCGGAACCGCTGTCTCCACCGGCACTCATCTCCCCGGCCATCAATTGATCGACAAAAGTGGCGGTTTTGTTTGAGCCATAGCTCACCGAGGTTGTCACATCGATCTGTTGAATGAAACTGGTTTTCAATCCTGTCGTCCGTCCGCTCTTTTTCACTTCCGACCCGAGCGATGCTTCCGAGACACCCTGAATGGCGCCGATGCCGAGAATTTCATTTTTCACGTCAAATGCATTTAATGGCTTGGCAATGGCACAGTCGACCAAATTATTGACAGCCTGAACTCGTGTTGGAATAAGCCGCGTTTTGCTGCCGCTCATCTGCGCCAGTCCATTTAAAACACTCGCGGCCAGGCTGCCGATGGGGCAACTGCTGCCCTGCCCGGCAAATTCAATGTGAATGAATTCACTCAGATTCGCGATGTGATCCTGCGGGTACAGCCCACCGTCATACGGCCCCGGCTGCAAAATCGGATCTCCGATTTCAGCATCATTGCTGTTGGCAAGAACATGATTATTGGAGAGGATGTAAACCGTACCGTTTTTCTTCACCAAACAGCCAAGCGTACCGGCAGTAATGTTGATGTGGCCAATGCTGACGCCTCCCGGTGCGGGTCGAAAGCGCTGGGTGGGGTCCTGGAGCGCGTGAATGACTCCCGTAGGGTAAACATCTGTGGGAATATTTTGAATTGTCGCGGGAATGACCTCTCGTGCGCTCAAAGCCTGCTTTGCTTTTTTCGACTCCACGGAGCAGATAAGAGCCAATTCGTCAGTTTTTTTTCCTTGCGAAATTTTATAGCCAATCCCCGTAGCGACCACGTTGGGTTTTGCCATGAGTTCAGCCCGTGCATCGCCCAGGATTGTCCTGATATCATTTAGATTTGCTGCCATAACTTTCTCCTGCTTTCAATAAAATCATCTACAGTGAATTTGATGTAAGACTTGGCCATGTCAGGGAAACTTTAGTTCAATCCCGAAACGTGGCTTGCCACGTACCTGGAGTTTAAACGGATCAACTTCCGTGTTAATGTGTTGCCCGATTTTATACCCGGCCTCAAGCTGATTTGCAAATTCGACACTATAACCGACAAAGAGATGCAAATCAATGATTCCAAGCGCAACGCCGCCGCCAACGCCGATAAGCGGTTCCAGGGATTGCCCCAAACGCAGCCCGCCCAAAAGATGAAACGAAGTCGCCAGTGTTTTTGCTTTCGTGTCAACCGCTTTAAAATGATAATTGATAACAGCAAAAGTAGCCAGATCAAGATTGGGTTTTGGATCAACGATAATCGTACCGTCATTACCGACAATGATGTCAACATCATTGACGCTGGTAATGGCCGTGGCAACGCCAAAACTCCACTTTTCTTTTGACGTGTTATCAAAAACAGTTTTAGCGAGAATCTTGTCTTCGGAAAGTTTTTGCTTTACCAGGAAAGAGAGATCACTGTTTTTTCGAAAAGCATCCGGCACTTTGAAACGACGCATATCGATCCATGTATCCAAGTCAGAACTTGCCAATCTCGCTTCCATGGATGAGATCGATGTAAAAAAGCCCAAAAATGCAGGGAGATTTTCTTCAAAAGGCGAAGCTTTTGCGGTTGCCAGGACGGACAAAAATGACGGCGCATTTTCTTCCCTGGAAATAAAAATATAATACAAATTATCTTCGTGAAGCCCAAACATGCGCGCACTGAAAAAGTCGTCCGAACCATGAAACATGCCGATGGGATTGACATTATCGGTAAAATGAGCAACAACAATATAGTAACTATCCGGATCAAGTTTTATACCGGCACTTTGGACGAGAGCACGAAGCTGTTTGGTACCCATCTCAACATCACTTTCCAGGAACCATCGGTAAGCCTGACCAAACAGATCTTTTTCATCGTTTATTTTAAATGGAGCGCCGGGTACAGGTTTGGGAACAAGGATTGCTCTTTCCTGAGCAAAAGCCGGCAGAATAGTGAAAAAGGTTAGTAAAAATATAAGGATTATTTTCTGCATAAAACCTCCCACTTTTATAAACTGCATGACTAGTAAATCCTCCCCTGGGATTCGTTGAAAGTACAATTTAAACAAAGTGCATAGAGATTTTATTCAGATTTAACACGTCAAATGCAAGGCTGCAATCACTTTTTCTTTCTCGGCCATGCGATTGAATATTTCCACCGCTCGAGAAGTGGATTCCGAGATGAGTTGGATACCCTGGTTATTGAGATATTCCCCGGTTTCGGGCAAGATTTTCATCATCCCGAACTTTCCCTGTCCGACAATGAGCACATCCGGTTTTTGTTCTTCAACAACATGCCGAATGTCTTCCACCGCCAGTTTGTGTCCCGCTTGACGCCACCAGTTTTCCTGAACGCCGGTTACACCAACAATCAAATCCTTGTGGTACTCCCGGCCGCCAATAACGATGGTGCCGAATTTATAGCTTTCAATCTTCAAACTTTACGTAATTTCCTCACAGTGCTTTGATCCTGCTGATACAGCGCCATTTGAGCGCCGTAAAAGTCGAGCCGAAGGCCAATCTTGAGAAAGATAAAAATCTGCTGAATAGTGATAACAATAACGAGCATAACGATCTGTGTCGGTTGAACAAAAGTTTGTGCAAGTCCGAACACTAAAACGAGTCCCAGGCCAACAGCAGCAAGCAAAAAATACAATCCTATGGTCTCGGTAAAATGCTTTACGGAAAATTTAAATCCTAGCCAAATGCAAAGCCATGATGATTTCTTTTTTTCAACGACAAGGATAATTTTTGCATAATCAAAAATCATATTTATAAAAGCAATAATGAACAAAAGTACAAGATAACCGGCAAGATTGACAAACCAGACGGCGCGATCCGACATCCAGTTCCGGCTAAAACCGTTGATAATGCCAAAAATGGCCGGGCTTATAAATTTATAAACAACAAAAAATAATATGACGACAGCAAAAAGAAGTGCAAAAAAATGATGAAAATAAAACCCTGAATTGGAAAAAAAGCGGCTGACGGTGAACGGTCGTTTCTCGTCCGCATAAATACCGATCACGCCGCCGTTCATGAAAGCAGCCAGGAGCAAATACGCTACGCCAAAGACGAGAATCCAGATGCCAAAAGAAGTAAATTTACCGTTCAGTAATAATTGCAGATTATCGAAAAGAGTGCCAAAGCCGCTGCTGAGACTGGGACGAATTGTTTTCTCGAAACTATTAGCGCCGAGACGAAAAGTCGACCACCAGTCATAATCAAAATTCTGAATCATCTTTTCGCGCACGGCACGAGCGCCGAGTGAACGATTGAGCGTAGCAAACATGGGAATGGTTAAAATTGTTGCCACGGCAAGATTAACAATATAAATAATCGGAACCATTTTTATATTTTTATTAACCAGGAAATAACCGCGACGAAAAGCTTTCATAATGTTCATTTATTTACTCCTCTACGGGACGATAAAAGTCTTTTGGATTAATCATCATTTTAAATCTCAGGAAAAGAATGCAGCGACTTCCAACAGATGTTGCAGCCAATAGAGCCAGCTATTCGCCCAGCGCAATGCGGCAAAACTGCTCTTTTGACGGAACAGGCCGTTGTTTGTGTAATTGATGTCTAAGAAGAGCTTGCGCTCGGGGTCAATGTCTGCACGAAGTATCTTGGAATTGCGGACAAAACGCAATGTTTTCGAAAGTTCTTTTCCGTCCCAGACCTGATTAACCGTTTCACCGGTTTCAAAAGTAATTTTGACATCCACGGGCATTTTCATATCACCCAATCTTTGTAAAAGTACGGTGGATTCAAATTGCTCTGATTTTTGCTTCTCATCACCGGAATGATATTCTGTTTTGCCGTCTTTTGTGTAAAGGCCCTTTTCCTTGAGAACGGGCCGGGAGGATATTTTTGTAACAGCATAATCCAAAACACCGGAACCGTTGAACATCTGGTCAAAGAACCAATCCATCGGCTGGGGAGCAAATTCATTCACGACATTAAAAAAATCTTGCGGCACAGGATGTTTAAACTCGAAACGCGTTGCATAGGTTTTCATGATTTTGGCAAAAAGCTCTTCGCCGAGAAATCCCTCCAAGGTCCACAGCATGGCCGATCCTTTGCCGTAAGCATTGGCGCGATAGCTTTCATGGCTTGCAAATTGCCAGTCAAATTTATTCATCGAGTCCAGCCTGAAAGTATGTCCATATCTTGCAATCCGTTTTAAACGCGGGTCGATCGGGGCATAAGGGAAGGCAATGGGAATACCAAAACCATTTCCGGACAAATAGGTTTTGCTTGCCAGATCGTTGCCATAGGAAGCCATCAGGCAGCGTGCATCCGAATAAGAATTGAACCCCTCATCCATCCAGGCATTTTCAAATTCATTATCACCAACCAGGCCGTACCAAAACTGGTGTCCACATTCATGCATCGTCAATGCCCGCTGCCAAAGCGTTCCCGGCGCCGAAAGCCACCGGGCACCACTGGTGAAAAGTGTCGGGTACTCCATCCCTCCCGCACTGCTGCGATAGGCGGCATCGATAATCGTGATTTGCGGATAAGGATAAGGAATATACCACAAGCCATAATGTTTCAGGGTGTTGGCTGTTGCATCAAAAAAATCGTCGACATATTTTTTGTGAGTCGGCTGATAGAGCAGTCTCATTTTGACTTTCGGAAGTTCTGAATTCTCGAACATGCGCGTAGCGACTTTATAGTCCTGGTAGGCTGTCCAGGCAAAATCATGGATGCACTCTTGCTGAAAGCGATATGTTGCGGTTCCGTTCTCGTTTTCCGTAGAGTCGGTCATAACTCCGCTGGCACCGACAACATACTTTTTGGGAACCGTAATGCTTACGTCATAATCGCCGTAATCGGCAAAAAACTCGCTGCTGCGATGGAATTGATGACAATTCCATTTGCCGTCAATCAAAACGCCGACTTTGGGAAACCATTGGGCAACAAAGAAATAATTATTTTTAAAGCCGGTTCTCGGTGCTTTGGCCGGCAGTTTGGATTCAAATTCAATTTCAAAGGCAGCGGTTTTACCGGGAGGTACAGGAGTGGGAAGTGTTATTTTAAACACGGTTTCATCGCTTGCATTGTCATCATCAGGGTGAACGTATTCAAAACTTTTTTTGAAATCGACATCGGAAAACAGGCCGCCGCTTTGCCCTTTTATTGATTTGACATCCAGGTAACCCCATTCTTTTTCGCGGCGATTCAGAAAAGAGGATGATCCTCCATAATAGGATTCTTTGGAAAATGTGCTGCTGCTGTTTTTAAAAGCATTCAAGTAGGCATGAAAGTACATTTCCGAAACGGGTTTATCGGACGGATTTTTCCAGGTCAGAATTTCTTTCCCGGTTACGATCTTCGTCCCGGGGTCGAGGGAAACGTTCATTGTGTAACTGACGACCTTTTCACAATTGTAATCTCCGGCGCCTGAAATGCCCGCGATGATCAAAATAAAAAACGAAATAAAAAATAAACGCTGTTTCATTTCCTGCTCTCCATGAAATATTTCGTCAAATTAAAATCTTACAAGCGGGCGATGACCTCGCTAAACAGCCGGATATGTTCCGGTGTCGTTCCGCAGCATCCACCGACAATTTGCACTCCGGCGTTTATCAAATCGGGAATTCTCGCTGACATTTGTTCCGGCGTTTCAAGATATGTTGCCTTGCCATTAACGAGTTTTGGCAATCCGGCATTGGGTTCCGCACAAATAAGCATAGAAGTATTTTGCCGCATTTCAGCCACAATCTCCACGGCTTTATCGATGCCCGTTCCGCAATTGGTGGCGAGAATATCCGCACCGGCGTCTTCCAGGGTTTTGACGGCTGTCGGGATATCGGTTCCCATCATGGTGCGAAAACCTTTTGCGCCGTGTTCAAAAGTCATTGAGGTGATTACCGGAAGGTCTGTTACGGCTTTGGCAGCCTGCAGTGCAATTTTTATTTCATCCGGATCGGAAAAAGTTTCAAGGATAATCAAATCCGCGCCGCCATCAACCAGTCCTTTGATTTGTATCTCAAAACCGGACGCCATTTCAGACTCGCTCAGTTCGCCCATCATCAGCAGCGCACCGGTCGGGCCAACAGAACCTGCAACGAGACAGGAATCACCGACAGCTTTCCGGGCAATCTCCGCGGCGATTTTATTGACCTCATACGCTTTGTCCTGAAGCGAGCAACTTTTCAGCTTGTGCGGGCTGCCGCCGAAACTGTTGGTCGTAACTGCTCTGGCCCCCGCATCGGCATATTTTTTGTGGATATCCGCTAAAGCGTCCGGGTTCGAGAAATTCCATTTTTCAGGAACTTCACCAATCGGCAGCCCTCTTGCTTGCAATTCGGTGCCCATGGCTCCGTCAAAAAGAAAAGTTCCCTGATTTAAAAGGGATAAAAATTCAGACTTTGTCATAGTTTCATTTCTCTCTTGATGTGCCTCAATAATTTATTATCAGAATTTGCTCCTGTCAATGACTTTATAGTCATTAACAGATTTCTTCAACAGCTTTTCCGCATAGTTCATTGCCATAGCTTTTGTCTGGAACCTGCCGACCCAAACGGCGTACAATTTTTTCCTGCCAATTTTCTTTGCAACAATATCGACGGCGTGTCCTTTTGTTTTAAACTTTTCTGCAAATTGGTCGGCGTTTCCCCTGCTCCTGAATGCTCCAACCTGAATAGCATATTTAAATACCGCATTGCCGGTCTTATTTCCCGCAGTCGGTTCGTCATTTATCATAGAGTTAAAAGATTCCAGGTCCATAACTGCCAAATCGACAAAAGGTGATCGCGGCGAATTTTTGATAAATGCATTCAAAAATATTCTTGCTGAATCAACTTGACCCTTGGCGATCATACATTGGCAAAGAAGATATTGCGCATCATCTTTAAGCGGAGAATAAGAGTAGCGCCGCGTTAGCAGTGAAAAATATTTTTGCGCAAGATTAAATTTTCCCTGCGCGTAAAAATACTGTGCAATTCGATACAGTGAATCGTCCGCATAAACCGAATCCTGATATTTTTCGACAACCCGCTGGAAATATTGAAAAGCGGCGGTGGCGTCTTCTTCAAAAACACCTTTCAAATAAAGAACAGTCGGATGATCGGGATATTGCTGTTCAATTTCGGGAAGCAACTCCTGGATTTCTTCGAGCCGGTCCTGGCTTAAAAGTTCTTCAAGTTTTTTTATCTTTGATTGGGCAATGCTTGAATGAGGCAATAAATAAAAAGAAAAAATGACGATTAAAAACACTTTTGCAGAGAGCTTGTGCAACTCAGACTCTCCTTTTTGCTGTGTTCCACGAATTACACTGCGGACAATGCCAGAAATAGTCCTGATTTGTATAATTGCAAACGTTGCAAATATATCTGTTGCGATCCTTTAGCAACTGGCCGGCCAGTTCGGAAGCAATGTCCGCGGCTCTTTCATCGCGGCCCAGTTTACTCTGCAGCCGAACGAGCATCAGCTTCACATCAACACGATCAGGGTCATACGAAAGCGCTTTGTTGCAAACATCAACCGCATGCCGGATTTCCCCCTTTTTCTCATAGATTTCTGCCAGTCCCAACTGGGCTTCCACGACCTGCGGGTTTGATTTTAATAAATCACGATAGACTTCTTCGATTTCGCCAAACTGGCCAAGATCGAATAACACGTGTTTCAGGCGTGCAAAAGCCAACTCGGGAAAGTTCGGGTTCTTTTGAATCAAATTTTTAAGCGCATCCAGAGCATCGGAAGGTCGTTTATCGCGCATGTAACTGTCGGCGAGCTCCAAAAATCCCTGAACACAATCCGGGCTTAATTTGATGGCTTCCCGGTAATGCACGCGAGCATCATGCTCCTGGTTTAGCGCAACCGACTGCCGTCCCTGTTCCACTTTATAGCAGGCAAGACGGATATTTTTTTCATCTTTTGGCAATTTGCTGTTTTTGCGAACCACATTATAAGCGCTTTGCCAATCGCCCATTTCCTCAAAGATCGCGAGTTGAAAATCCTTTGCCCATGCATTTCCGCGTTCAACATCCAATATATGATCGCAGGCCTGAAGAGCCTGGGGGAATTTTTTGGCAGCCTGGTAATCCTTTGCCAACGCTTTATTTACGGCTATGCGTTGATTATCGCTAAGATTGGGGCGCACGAGCAAATCGCGGTGAATTTTAATTGCTCCATCTGCGGCTCCCTGAGATCGGAGAATGTCCCCAATTTTAATATACGCATCAATAAACTCGGTGTCCATGCGCACGGTGCTGCGCAGCTTTTCCAGAGCTTTGTCCTTTTCATCTGCCAGTAAAAAGTTCAATCCTGCGATATACTCTGTTCTCGCTTCACCTGTGACAGTTTTTCCTTTTCTGAACAGCCATAATATTATAATTAAAACAATTGCAAGGATTCCAATGATGATCAATAAAAAAAGAGTCTGATCCATCTAACTACTCCTTTGCGTTTTCTTTTTGTCAGGTTGAGGAATTTTCTCTTCAGGAGAGGGCGACACAGCTTCTTCCACCGAAACATTGCGCAACCGATCTAATTCCTGGCGCAGCTTTTTGATTTCCTTTTGGCTTTTTCGATTTGTGTTTTTCAGCCCCAAAATTTGTAAAATAGATACCACAAGCCAAAACAGGATTCCCACTGCAAAGGAAACGTACATCACAACCCAGAGAGGTAAATTTACACTTTGCCATTGAATAAAAGTTACCGTAACCTGCTGATCGGTATTTTGCAAAGCAAAACCAATGATCAAAATAATGAGCAAAGCGCCAATGATCCATCTAAGAATCCACATAAATCCTCCGAATTTTTATTTATGCATCTGTCCTTTTTATAAAAATCTCTCAATACCCGATTTCCGGAAAATCTCGCAGCAATTGCACTTTATCATATATACCTCATTTTTTGCCGCTTTCAGATTATTTTGGGCAATATAATCATAAATATCTTTGAGCCATTTCTCAGCTTCAGATGTCCATCTTATCTCTGCCATAAACGGATCCGATGCTCCATATCTTCGTTACTAATAACCCTGCCTTTTCTCGAGTCCTGCAATCCCCGTTCGATCATGCGTTCAAAGGCAAGCTCCCTTTCAGGTAGCCTGGATACCTCCTTCTCGATCTCTCGAACTGTTGCCATCTTGTTAGCCTCTCTTGTTTAGCTCAATATTTTGCTAAACAAATATAAATTGACACAAAAAGAATTTAAAACACAAAGATGAAAAATCAAAGAAAAGAATTGTCCGACAAAAAAAAGAGTTGGGCGAATTTTCAACCCAACTCTTTAATATCCCAGAGAATATAAAGAAATCTATTCAGACTTTGATTCCCTGGTATCTTCGTCTTGAGTATCTTTATCATTAGCCGTTTCGGCTTTGACAGAATCGTCAGAGGTTTCTGTTGATTCAGACTTTTCATTCTCAACAGCTTGTTCTGTTTCGGGTTCAGTTGATATTTCCTCAACCTTCTCCTCTTCAACCTCAGCCGGAATCTCATCTTCCGCAGGAGCCTCCACAACGGTTTCTGTTGTTTCAGATTCAGCAGGTTCTTCGGCTGCAGCTTGTTCCGGTTCTTGCTCCACATCCTTAATTTCGGACGCTTCGCCATCACCTTCACCTTGCGCTTCCTCAGGTTCTGCGGAAACAGTTTCTTCCGTTACAGATTCATCCTTCTGTTCTTCGGCTACTTCTGATGTTGTTTCTTCTGTACTCTTGGCAGATTCTTCCTCCGCAGTCTCTGTCACGGGGACATCGACCGCATCTTGCTTTGGAGTTTCTTCTGCTGCAACATCTTTAGTAACTTTTTCGTCCGCAGCTTTCTCATCACTACTTGCGGGCTGTGGAGCACGACTGCTCTTTTCGGAAAGAACAATTTTCTTGTTCTCCTTGTTAAACTCCAATACCGTAAGAGTGACAATGTCGTCGATCTGGTAGCCGTCAGCAGGCTTTGTCAGTTTTTCTTTGGCAAGCTGAGACATCGGCACAAAACCATCCACGCCATCGGGCAGTTCGGCAAGCAAACCTTTCTCGATCAAACGGACAACTTTGCCTTCAACTTCCATTCCGGGTTTATATCTTTCTTCAAAATAATCCCATGGATTGTCCTGTGTTTGTTTGTAACCCAAAGAAATGCGGCGATTATTTCGGTCGACGTTTAATACGACAACTTTGATTTCATCACCTTTCTTTACCACTTCTCCGGGGTGACGGATTTTTTTGGTCCATGACAAATCAGAGATATGCACCAAACCATCGATGCCTTCTTCTAGTTCGACAAAAGCACCAAAATTGGTCAGATTACGAACTTTGCCTGTGTGTATTGAGCCGACAGGATAGCGTTCCGCCAGCGATTCCCACGGATCAGGCTCAAGCTGCTTCAGACCAAGCGATATTTTTCTTTCATCCTTTTGAATATTGAGCACTTTGGCTTCGACATGTTCGCCAACAGCCAGTATTTTGGAAGGATGTTTTATATGCTGCGTCCAGGACATTTCAGAAATATGAATCAGTCCTTCGACACCTTTTTCCAATTCTACAAATGCACCGTAATCTGAAATGCTGACAACCTTGCCGCGAACAGCGGATCCGACGGGATATTTTGTTTCAACATCTTCCCATGGATGCGGCTGCAATTGTTTGAGACCAAGAGATATTCGGTCCTTAGCTTCATTATAATCGAGCACCACAACCTGAATTTTTTCATCCAGCGCAACAACTTCCGATGGATGGGATACACGACCCCACGAAAGATCGTTGATATGCAAAAGTCCATCCACACCACCGAGGTCAATGAACACACCGAAATCGGTGATATTCTTGACAATGCCCTCGAGAATCTGGCCACGTTCAAGATCCTCCAGAATCTTTTCTCTCTGGCCCTTCATTTCCTGTTCAACAAGAACACGATGGGAGACGACGATATTTTTCCTTAAATGATTGACCTTGACAATTTTAAAGTCCATGTCCTTGCCGATCAAAGCATCGAAATCCCTGATAGGACGCACATCGATTTGAGAACCAGGCAGGAAGGCATCCACGCCGCCAAGATCGACGACAATGCCACCTTTGATTCTGCGTGTACATTTTCCAGTCAGGATATCGCCGGTTTCATAAGACTGGACAACCTTTTCCCAGATTCTCATGAAATCCGCTTTCTTCTTTGACAAGACAAGGTAACCATCGACGTCTTCGATCTCATCGATATAGACTTCGATATTATCACCAATCACAACATCTTCAATATTTGGAAATTCTTCCAAAGGAATACTGCCTTCGGATTTAAAACCAATATCAACAGAAACTTCTTTGTCGTTAATCGCCAGAACTTTGCCGACAACGACCTGGCCCGATTTGAAATCCGCCAAAGTCTCCTCATAAAGCTTGGACATGGTTTCAAATTCCTGCTCGCTGTATTCCTGTTCGAGCTTGTCCAGTTCTTCCAGAGTGCGATATTCAGATTCCTGACCGTCCGGCTGAGGCACTTCGGCATCCGCCGTTACGATTTCTGCCTCCACCGACTCGGGAATATCAGTTATTTCTTCTGTTGATTGAGTTTCAACATTCTCTTCCGAGACTGGCGCTTCTTCATTTTCCTGGATTTCCGAAGCGACTGTTTCTTCAACATCACCTCCTTGCTCAATCGAATTTTTCTTCTCGATATCTTCATCGAGGGGTTTGGGGTTGGTTAGTTCATTCATAATTAGGTTAGTCCTCCTTTTTATTTATTGAATCCCCTTAGTGGGGAATATTTTTGCAAATAGTCTCGAACCAGTTCCAATTGCCAATTCGGCGTGGAAGTTCCACCGGTTATTCCCACAATATCCTCTTCGTGGAACCAATTGAGCCTGATCTCGCCGGCCGATTCGATTCGATAACTCCTGGAATTTGCTTGCGAGCATATTCCGTACAACACACCCGTATTCGAACTGGTTTTCCCACCAACAACCAGAACCACATCAACATTTTTTGAAAATTCCATTAAATGATCATGTCTCTTGTTGATATGCTTGCAGGTTGTGTCAACTATTTCCAGATCGTTCATCAAGGGAGATAATTTTTCTTTTATTTCAAAAAACTTTTGCTGTGAAATTGTTGTCTGCGAAACAAGAACTGATTTCTTGCTAAAATCAATTTTATCAAAATCGAATTCATCGAGAATAACAATGCCGGTATCATCACAATATCCCAACAACCCGATGACTTCCGGATGTTTTGCTTTGCCGACGATGACGATCTGATAGCCATTTTCATAATAGCGCTCAACTCGTTTTTGCAAACGGCGCACAATCGGGCAGGTGCCGTCGATCACATTAAGATGCTCAGCTTTAAGCTTTTCATAATTTCGTTTTGGAATGCCGTGTGTGCGGATGAAAAGCTTTTCCTTGCGCAACGGCTCAAAGTCGCCGTTCTTTTCGAGAATGGATTGCTCCCGCGTCTTCATGCCCAATTGCGAAAGTCGATCAATTTCATAACGATTATGGATTATCGGACCCAGCGCAGTGATCGTTCTGTTTTCCTCCAAAACATCTTCGATGATATGAATGGCCCTGTCGACACCCGGGCAGACGCCGGCATTCTTGTCAATTATTACTTGCATAAAACCTTATCATGCTCCGCGTTTTCGTGCTTCCCGGACAACGAAATCCACCTGTTGCTCAA
>JAADGR010000032.1 GCA_013152225.1 Calditrichota bacterium | reverse complement strand
TGAATGCGATAGAAAAAATGCCCGACTATTTGGATATTTATTATGTACTGGGCTGCATGCGAATGAGGGTGAACAGGCATAGAGCGGCTATTTCTGAATTTAAAAAGGCGCTGACTCTTCTTGAAAAGCTGCGCCAAAAACCCGCATTAACGCAATTGAAACTGGATGTATTCAACAGCGAGCATCTGATACACAAATATATGGCTGGATGTTATTTGTCGCTTGGAAATAAAATGGAAGCACAAAATTCGCTGGAGAATGCAATAAAAATAAGGCCGGAATATTCTGAAGCACATTATTTGCTTGGCGCGCTGTTTTTGGAAGAGAATGATTTGCAACCCGCGGCACGGGAATTTGCTCGTGTCCTGGAAACGAGTCCTGAACATATTGGAGCATTGGTCAATATGGCAGTTGTCGCGGTGCGTCAGGATCGCTTCGATGTTGCGAAACAATATCTGCTTAAAATTGCCAATCGGGACGACATCGATCCTGATATTTATCATGTTTTAGGTGAATTATGCACGAGGATTAAAGAATTTCATCTGGGGATAAATTTTTATGAAAAATATTTACAAAAGAGGCCACAGCGATTCGATGTGCTGAATAATATTGCATCCTGCTGCGCTCAATTGGGAAATTATCAAGCTGCCATATTGGGCTATCAATCTGTTCTGGAAATGGAGCCGGGTAATGAATTGGCGAGAAAAAATCTTGTTGAACTCGGGCGGTATTTGCAGAAACAACCTTGCCTGGTTTAGCTGTTTTCTATTCTTTGTAAAATAACAAAAATGATTACTTTTAGCAAATTTCCTGTCAGCAGAATACTAGGCTTTAGAATTGGAGTTTTTTGTTTAACCGTAAAAAATATCGAGATTTCCTGAAAAAAAATTAAAGAAATAGATCATTGTGTCGATATTATTTTATGAAAGCCGAAGAATATAATTCGCAGGAAAGGGAAGAGGAGGTGATAGTTGGGATAAAATAGCAGGACTGTATTCCAGGCAGTTTTTATTCACTCAATAACACGAATGATCTAATGGGCAAGGAAGCCCATGAACAAAACAAGGAGGTTTTACAATGGCACAAGCAGATCTCGCTCGAATTAACACGAATATCGGTGCTTTGCAGGCACTGAATTCTCTGTCATCAATTAATCGGCGGATGAATATCCATTCTCTCCGTCTGGCAACCGGTAGAAGAATTAACGAAGCCGCTGATGATGTTGCCGGCTTTACCATTGCCACCAAACTCCATGTTCGTTCCCAGGGACTTGGTGTTGCATTGAATAATATTGGTGATGCAAAAAACATGATGTCTATTGCTGAAGGTAACCTGACAAAAATCAGCGATATTTTGCAAAAAATGAAATCCAAAGCGACGCAGGCTGCGAACGATTCGTTGGGAACTGAAGAACGAACAGCCATTAAGAATGAGTTGGAAAGTCTGACAGCACAGATCAACGACATTGTCGGACAGACAAAGTGGAACAGCAATCCACTTTTGTCCGGCTCCGGGCTGAACACCGGTTTTACATTTCAGACCGGTGCCGGCGTAACCTACAGTGATCTCAGTTTTAAGCTGGATGCGACGACTGTTGGTTTGAGTAACATTACCGCCTATACGGCAAGTGGTATGGGTGTTCAAGTGCTCGATACTGCGAGTGTGGCGACAAGCTATAGTCCATCGCTTTTTGCAGTTGCCGGTCTTGGAACGTCTGCGACAATTGGTTCCGGATTGACAAGACTTTCCAGCGGAAGTTATAGCGTTGAAGTAACTGATGTTGCCGCGGGCGGTGGCACGGTAACGTTTAGAGTTCGTAACTCTGCCGGCAGTTTGGTTTCGATCGATTCTGATGGAGACGGCGCAGGCGGTACAGGAGCAACAGCCACAACTGTGACCTTTGCTTTAACGTCAGGCGCAACCGCTACGTTTGATACCGGCGTTGGAATCAAATTCTCTCTGAGCGGTCTTGCAAGCAATGAAACCGGTCAGTTTGGTATTTCCTATACCGGTGCAAACCGCGTTGATTCGCACAGTGATGCCAATTTGTATATGACGGCTATTGATAACGCTATTAGCGATGTGAGCAAGGCGCTGTCCTATATCGGTGCAAATGTCAATCGACTGTCCTATCAGGAAGAAACACTGACGGTGGCACAAGTCAATACGGATGCAGCACGATCGAGGATCCAGGATGCTGATATGGCATACGAGCAATTGCAGGAGACCAAGCTGAGAATTCTGCAGCAAACTGCAACAGCAATGCTGGCGCAGGCAAATACTTCTCCGCAAGCTATTTTAAGTCTGTTCCGTTAATAAAATGAATATGCTGCGCGCCCTTTTGGACGCGCAGTTTTCATTGTTTTAAGGTCTATAGCAAGGAGTAAACATGTCATTGAATTTTCCCCAGGCGGGTATGATGGATAGCAAATTGGAATGTTACAAACAAAATGAGGTTTTCACTTCATCCCCGGAAAAACTTGTTCTTTTACTCTATGATCAGGCAATTTTGGGTTGTAAAAAACAGGACGGAGGAAGAGCTTCGCTCGCTTTGTCCGAACTTATTAATTCATTGAATTTTAATTACGCTGAAGTTGCAACTGGTTTATTTAAACTCTATGATTATCTGTTGCGAATTGTTAAGCAGAGCGAGTTTAATCAAGCTCTGGATATTCTCAATGAACTTCGTCAGACCTGGAGTTCAGCGATTCAAAATCTAAAAGCTGCATAAGAATGCCATTCAGATAGGTGTTTCAGAATGAATATTGCGTCTACAGGAAGTTCGGGTACTCTTGAATCATTGATTCAGCAGTATATGTCGATCGAGCGTCGGCCGCTGATTCGATTGAATAACCAGATAAGTTCGTTGAAAAGCCGGAGTGCTTTGTTCGATCGACTGAAAAGCCAGCTTTCAAGCCTTAAAGATAAAGCCGATAGTTTATCTGAGACTGATGCCAGTAAATCGCCTTTCAGCGCTGTGCAGGCCACATCAAGCGATACGGATGCTTTGACTGTAAGTACCGGAAACGGAACGACAGAGGGAACGTATATTTTCCGCATTCGGCAGCTCGCGACCTCCACTAATATGCGAAGCACGGCACAAATGAATACCGCGCCATCTACAATCAGTGATTCACAAGTCGTGGCCGGCCTGGACAGTCTGGATACCACTAAGAGTTGGGCGAACGCTGGTTTTGACGTTGAACCGACAGGCACGGTTTCTTTTAATACGGGCAGTGGTTGGGTCGAGTTTACACTCTCTAATTATGCTACGGTGGATGCCTTTATTACTGCTGTTAATGACGATACAACCGCCGGAGTAAATATCTACTACGATGACAATCGAGATAAATTTGTCATGGAGAGTGATGCTATAGGCGTAACGTTAAAAATGAAACAATCCGTTAGCAATGGACTTTTGGCTCAGGCAAAGATTGCTGACGAGACAACCGGGCTGGTCGTTACTGACACGATTGAACATGATTACACAACCAATACAAGTGGTGTACAAGGCGATGTTCTTTTGTACAGAGCAAATTTCGATAACTCTTTGGCTTCTTCTGATTCCGGCAGCTTTAAAATAAACGGCGTAACCATTTCCTGGGATGCGGGTAATGATACATTAGATGGGATCATCAGCGATATCAATTCCTCCCAGGCAAATGTCACGGCTTTTTACGATCAATCGTTAGATAAAATTACGATTACTGCGAATGATACCGGAAGTGAAGCAATTCAATTTGAAGATGTGACAGGAACTTTTTTGGCGGATACCCTCAAACTCGATGGAGTTACGCAAAGCATTGGCAATGATGCCAAATTTACGATCAATAGCAATGATTCTGGTAATGAAATTACCAAATCTTCAAATACTTTTACCGTAAATAATCTTACATTTACTTTAAAGCAGGTAACTGTCGCAAACAATGATTATGCGGATGCGAGTACAAGTTCTGTTACTGCTTCAGCAACACGTGATACCGAATCCATCACTTCGGATATTGAAGCTTTTCTTAAAACTTTTAACACTGTTAGCGACTATTTAAAAACACAAACGGCTGTCAATCCCGTAACATATTCAAGGGCGGCTCTGGCCGGTGAAAGTCTTTTCCGAAGCCTGCGATCTTCGCTGATGAATATTGTGATGGCAGAAGTCTCGAGCGTCGACAGTGGAGATCCGGCAACTTTGGCAGAAATTGGCATTACTTTCGATTCTGATCTCCATGCCTCGGTGAGTGACGCCTCCACCTTGAGTACCCAACTCTCGGAGAATCCGAGCGGCGTTGCAGCGCTTTTTAACTCGACAAGTGGGGTTGCAAAAAGAATATATGATCTATTGTATACATATACGGAAACCGACAATGGTATTATAGATGAACGCAAAGATGTTATCCAGGATCAGATTTCCGATTTGAATGAGAGATCTGACCGACTTAAAGAAAGGCTCAACATAAAAGAAGATCAATATCGGGTGCAACTCGCGCAAATGCAGAATTTATTTATTCAAGTTAATCAGGAACGAAGTTTATTAAACAGTATTCTTGGGAGTGTCGGACAAATACTAGGGTAATAAAACTATTATGTTAGGAGCTATAAAAATGAATATTGATGGAATTGAGGTAGACAATCGTTCGAGTGTTAATGTGAATGTTGACGGAATAAGCAAAACGAGTTTCCTCCAGGAACGTTCCACTCAGACCGAACGAGATGTTGGTAAATCTGCAGGTCAAAATATTAAAGTAACAGATGCCAAACTTCAACAGGCGACAAAAGCCATGGCGAAGATTGCCGAGGCGATGAATTCGCATTTAAATTTTTCAGTAGACAAATCGACTGGAAAAACGGTTGTGAAAATTATCAACGGTGATACGGGTGAAGTGATCCGACAAATTCCGCCGGAAGAAACATTGCGAATTATGTCTAAAATGCGGGATGTGATTGGTCTCTTATTCGACCGGGAGGCCTGACCGAAGTATGCCCGAAAAAGAGCAACTCTCCCGGAATGATTCCTTGTATGCCATATTAAGACATGGAGACGATCAATTGGATATGCTGGAAGAGTCAAATAAATTTATAATCAGCAAACTGCAAGCGGGAGACTTGTCTGGTCTTCCCGCGCTTATTGAACAGCGCAATCTTTTCGAAAACCAACTCATCAAATTCAATCAAAGCTTTTTGAAGATTTTGCCTGATTATAGCGGGCGGAGCACAAACAAAATCAACGGGCCGATACTGAATCTTGCCAGACAAGTGAGAGAAAAAGCTCTGCGTGTATCCGAGTCATATCTCACCCTTGTCGGCATCATCGAGGATGGGCAAAAATCTCTGTTGCAGCGCTTGAGGGATACGCGGCTGAGTTCCAGAGCGCTTCAGTCTTATGCTTCAAATACGCTAGTCACCAGTGGAAAGTATTTAGCCCGGAATAACAAGGGTAAGGAAGGTAAATAACAATGAGAATTATACCCGAAAGTCATCATTTCAAGCCGTCGTTGGATCCGGCGAAACGCAAGTCCTCGCCCGGCAAAGAGGGGAAAATCTCACAGGATAAAGATAAATATCACGACCGAATAGAAATTACTCGTCATGGTGATCATTCAAGCGAGCCTTCTAAAATACTTGATGATCGGTATCAAAGATATCCTGTAACGGAGGGGGCGAGCGGAGAAAAACGCCCTGTTTCTTCTCGCCGTTTGAATAAAGATGATGGTCCTGTTTCCGGGAACGTGCCATCCAACGAGGATAAAATCAAGATTCAGAAGGATCGTGATGCCGAAAAGTCGCTGCTTGAAGGAATTGGGTTGACTGATGATAGAATTGATGAGATCAGGCAGCAGATTTCAGAAGGAATGTACGAATCAATCGTTGTGCAAAAGACTGTAGCGGATATGATTACCAGAGATTTATTGAAAATATAAAGGCCTGTCTGAAAATTTTCAAACCGAACCACCCTTCCATTAGATTCTGCTTGACATTTGAACAAAATATCGCTAATTTTGCCAGTTTAATTTCAGTAAAAATATTGTGGATTCTTAGCTATTAACATTTGGTTTTTATTGTGAATAGAGAGGTTGATGATGCCGAAGGTGAGTACAAAAGAATTATTCGAGAAAGCTTATGGCGGCGGTTATGCTATTGGTGCTTTTAATGTAAATAATATGGAAATTATTCAGGGGATTGTTGAAGCTGCCGAGGAAGAGAACGCTCCGTTGATTTTACAAATTTCCAAAGGAGCTCGCAGCTACGCAAAGCATGAATATTTAATGAAATTGATTGAAGCCGCGTTAGAGTTGTCCGGGCTGCCCATTGTCGTTCATTTGGACCACGGTGATAGCTTTGAGTTGTGTAAAGCAGTTATCGATGGCGGTTTCAGTTCGGTGATGATTGATGGCTCACATCTTCCGTTTGATGAAAATATCGCGTTGGTGAAAAAAGTCGTCGATTATGCTCATCCTCGCGGCGTACCTGTTGAGGCAGAACTTGGAAAACTGGCAGGAATAGAAGAACATGTGAATGTTTCCGAAAAGGATGCCATATTCACAAATCCTGATGAAGCGCAGGAATTTGTCGAACGCAGCGGATGTGACTCTCTGGCTGTTGCCATCGGAACCAGCCATGGTGCTTACAAATTCAAGACAGAACCCCAATTGGATTTTGAACGTTTGCACCAGATCGAAGAAAAACTTCCGGGTTTTCCCCTTGTCCTTCACGGCGCGTCAAGTGTTTTAAAGGAATTCGTTGATATGTGCAATCAGTATGGCGGAAAACTGCCCGGCGCAATGGGTGTTCCCGAATCCATGATTTCCGAAGCTGTGAAAACCGGTGTGTGCAAAGTGAATATCGATACGGATTTGAGGCTGGCGATGACTGCCGAAATTCGTAAAGCCTTTGTAGAAAATCCGGAAAATTTTGATCCGAGAAAATATCTGGGTCCCGCGCGCACGGCGATTAAAGAAATGGTTAAGCATAAATTGCATGTTTTGAATTGTGTTGGCAAAGCAAAATAAAAATAATTAAACGTAAAATTTGGAGGAGCGGATGTCGGTAAAAGTCGCAATTAATGGTTTTGGAAGAATAGGAAGACTCGTTTTTCGGATTATTAACGAACGAGAAGGTATGGAAGTTGTCCAGGTTAATGATATTACAGATGCAAAGACCCTGGCTCACCTTTTGAAATATGACTCTGTGCATGGCGTTTATGGTAAAGATGTGAAAGCAGAAGGTGATGCCATCATCGTAGACGGTAAGAAAATTAAAGTAAGTGCGGAAAGAGACCCTGAAGCACTTCCATGGAAAGAATTGGGCATCGATGTTGTTGTCGAGTCCACAGGTGTCTTTCGTACGCGCGATAAGGTTGCCAAACATCTGAAAGCCGGCGCAAAAAAGGTTGTCCTCACTGTTCCTGCCAAAGATGAAATTGATGCAACTATTGTTCTGGGTGTAAATGATGAAATGCTCAAAGCAGAACATGAGATTGTCTCGAATGCTTCCTGCACAACAAATTGTCTTGCACCGATTTCCAAAGTGCTGAATGATTCGTTCGGTATCAAACGCGCTTTTATGACCACCACACATGCATTTACAAACGACCAAAGAATTTTGGATTTACCTCATAGCGATTTACGCAGAGCGCGTGCGGCTGCAGTATCCATCATTCCCACTACAACCGGCGCCGCAAAAGCTATCGGCAAGGTCATTCCGGAGCTTAACGGGAAACTGGACGGATTCGCTATGCGCGTTCCTGTGCCGGATGGTTCCATTGTCGACCTTGTTGCCGAACTTGAGCAAGACGTTACAGTCGAGGATGTGAATTCGGCAATGAAAAAAGCTGCTGAAGGGCCGATGAAAGGCATCCTGGAATATACCGAGGACCCGATTGTTTCCGTGGATATTGTTGGAAATAATCATTCTTCAATTTTTGATTCTCTTTCCACAATGGTTATGAGCGGTAAAGGGAATTTCGTCAAAGTCGTTTCCTGGTATGACAACGAGTGGGGTTACTCGAATCGTGTTGTCGATCTGTTGGGAAAAGTCGCAAGTTTCTAGGAACTTTTTATTACTAATAAAAGATAAACTATTTTGAGCGTTGGGAGCAAAGCACCCAACGCTTTTACCGGAATTGGAAGAGATGCGAAAAAGAATAATAGCTGGCAACTGGAAAATGAATAAAACCCTTGATGAAGCCGTTGCGTTGGCCAAATCATTAAAGGGTAAAGTCGTCGATCAAATGGATGTTGATGTGGTGCTTTGTCCGCCTTTTACTAATTTGGCAAGTGTCCACGAGATTATTGCCGATTCTCCTATCGGCCTTGGCGCACAAAATGTTTTTTGGGAAGAAAAAGGCGCGTACACCGGTGAAATATCTGCCGAGATGCTCAAATCTGTGGGTTGCGAATATGTGATTATCGGACATTCGGAGCGCCGTCAGTATTTCCATGAAACAGATGAAACAGTGAATAAAAAAATCAAGCGTGCATTGCAGGCCGGATTAATTCCGATTGTATGTGTCGGCGAGATGCTCTCTCAACGGGAAGCCGGGAAGACACAAGACGTGGTTGGTACACAGGTTAAAGCTGGCCTTGCGGGCTTCTCAAAGGAGCAGGTCGAACAATTGATTGTTGCTTATGAACCTGTTTGGGCAATTGGAACCGGCGCCGTGGCAACACCTGACCAGGCGCAGGAAGTTCATAAATTTATTCGTACCACGCTCGGACAATTGTATGATGAGAACCTGGCCCAAAGCGTGCGGATTCAATATGGCGGAAGCATGAAGCCCGGTAATGCAGCGGAATTACTTTCGCAGCCGGACATCGATGGCGGATTAATCGGTGGTGCCAGCCTGGATGCAGATTCTTTTTTGGGAATTATTCAAGCTTAGTTTTTATGATTTTTAATTGGAGATAGTATGTATTCCTTTTTAATCGCAATTTTTGCTATTGTTTGTGCTTTGCTGACTTTTGTTATTTTAATTCAATCCAGCAAAGGTGGCGGGCTGGCGGGTACATTTGGCGGTGGTGCAGATACTTTTGGCTCTGTTTTCGGAGGCAAAGGCTCTGCCCCGTTTTTGCAAAAAATGACTGCTATCCTGGCAACTTTATTCCTCGTTATTGCGCTAATAATGGGAATGATTACGCGCGGAAACGTTTCCCAGTCAAGCCTCGTTCAAAAAGAGCGCGAACAGCGACTCAGTTCACCTGCACGCACATTACCTCAAGTGCCGGAAGGTGCTGTTCGGGGCGGGAAAACAACTCCGCCACCACAGTCACCTTCGAAATAAAATCATTGCCGAAGTGGTGGAACTTGGTAGACACGCTATCTTGAGGGGGTAGTGCCCGATGGGCGTGCGGGTTCAAATCCCGCCTTCGGCACAATCATGTCATGTGCTAGTTAACTAAAATTAGGAGATTTTTCATGCGGTCAAAAGCCTCCTCTTTTCTGATTTTTTCAATTCTCTTTGCGTTTCTGGCAGGAGTCGTTTTTGCACAAGGGATTCAGGATCAATACAACGCAAAAGTTCGGCAGCTTAATGAGGTGCGCGCAAAAATGGGAACAGCAGGCATTTCTAAAGATGATTATACCAAACTCAAGGCGCAGTATGATCAACTAAAAAGCGAAATCGATGTTCTTGAACAAAAGCTCAAAGCCGATGTGGCTTATACGAAAAGGATTAATGACGCCAAACTGGCCTATAATGAAGGAAATACTCTTCTCAAAAAAGGCCAATATGAAAACGCTATTGCACAATATGACAAATCAATTGGGCTTGATGCAAATGATGCCAAAGTTTATTATGCAAAAGGTGTTGCTCTTATGAGGCTTCGGCGTTATAGTGAAGCCATTAAGGCATACGAGAAAGCGAGCCAGGTGAATGCGAGCTATGATGCTGCATTCGCCGGGCTTGGTTCTGCCTATAACGCAAGTCACGAGTACCACAAGGCAATTGCAGCATATAAAAAAGCCCTCGAAATAAACCCGAAAAAATATACGACTATGTATAATCTTGGCCTGGTGTATAATAAAATCAAGGATTATAAAAATGCCGTAACTTATTTCAGAATGGCTACGCAGGTAAAACCTGACTATGCAAAAGCTTTTAACAGCATGGGTGTTGCATTAATTGGGGATGGGAAGATTCTGCAGGCCATTATAGCTTTCCAGAATGCTCTTGCAGTAAAACCAAAATACGATGAAGCACAGTATCGATTGGCTGCGGCTTTTAACAAGGCAGGAAAGTATAAAGAAGCCCTGAACGCAGCAAAGGAATGTCTGAAAATAACCCGACGTTTTAAACCGCACGCAAATTTTGAAGCCGGAGTTGCGAGCAAAGCTCTGGGACAAAAACAGGCGGCCATCAAATACTTTCAGGCCGCGGCAAAAGACCGGCGCTGGCGTAAATCGGCTGAATATGAAATTGATAGTATCAAAAAGGGTTTCTAATCCACGCTAAAATACAAGCCCGCCATTTTGTGGCGGGCTTTTCTGTTGATAGCGATATTTCCCGATTTTTTTATTGCATCCTACCTCAAAATTTCGCATCTTTTTCACGCAAAGAATAATAGGATATTCGTTTTTGAAAATATGAGGTTGTCTTATGTCAACTTTGAATCGACGGGAGTTCATGGCAATAAGTGCGGGTGCCGGAATTGCTGCATCTTCACTTTTGCTGTCGCAAAAACTTGTAGCAGACGACGCGTGGGCGCTTGTCGTTATAAAAAACGGCTCGCCCGCCCAACTTGTGCGCCAGGCCATTAATACCCTTGGTGGGATGTCCCGTTTTGTGAAAAAGGGGCAAACCGTATTGATAAAGCCGAATATTGGCTGGGATCGTTTGCCGGAACAGGCAGCAAATACAAATCCCGAAGAAGTTGCTGAAGTTGTTAAAATGTGCAAAAAAGCCGGTGCAAAAAGAGTGCGTGTTTTGGATCGTACCTGTAACCAGGCGAGACGATGCTACAAAAGAAGCGGCATAGAAGCTGCCTCAAAAAAAGCGGGAGCACAAGTGCGTTATATTGTCAAAAGCCGTTTTGAAACGGTCCGCATTCCGGGTGGTGAATTGGTTAAATCGTGGCCATTTTACCGGGATGCTTTGGAAGCTGATGTTTTTATCAATATGCCTATTGCCAAGGATCATTCCATCTCTCGTGTAACACTTGGATTCAAAAATATTATGGGAATCATTGGCGGGGACAGAGGACAAATCCATAAAGATTTTATGACAAAGATCGTTGATTTAAATTTGGCCATAAAACCTACTCTGACGATAATAGATGCCTATCGTATTCTTTTACGAAACGGCCCTTCCGGCGGCAACCTTGCCGACGTTGCCGTGAAAAAGATCGTCATTGCAGGTACGGATCCGGTAGCTGTCGATTCCTATGCAATGGGTCTTTTCGATATTGATCCGACAAAAATCGAATACCTGAGAAAGGCAACGCAGCGCGGTCTTGGGCAAATGGATCTATCCAAGGTGAAAATGAAAGTCGTCGATCTTTCTGCTTAGATCGCTTCCCCGATAATTCGGGATAAACTAACGCTCCGCTCCTCGCGATGACATGTTTTTTGACTTTTAACGAAAATTGTACAAATCGGATAACGGAATGAGAACAGCCCGTCGAATCAGCCAGATACTCTTTTTATTGTTCTTTTTGTTTTTGTTTTTTCAGGCACGGTACCCGTATGAAACATGGCTTCCTTCTGATCTGTTTCTTCGCGCCAGTCCCCTGGTAGCCATTGCCACAATCCTTGCAACACGGAAAGTGATTGCTTCTGTACTCATTGCTTTCATCATTCTATTATTGACCGTCCCGCTGGGGAGATTTTTTTGCGGCTGGATTTGCCCGCTGGGTACAATCATAGATGGCAGCGATAATCTGATAAAACGCAAAAAACGCAAACCGCGTCAGAGAGAGAGCACTCGATTCCGATCGTGGAAGTTTGCAATTCTGGTCGCAGTGCTGGTGGCGTCTCTTTTTTCCGTGCAATTCATCTGGTTCTTTGATCCCATAGCTCTTTTAACACGCACAATAACGACTGTGCTTTACCCCGTATTTTCTTTTTTATTGCTAGGTTTATTCAATTTCAGCTTCAGTACCGGGCTTTTTGAGGATCAGGTATATTCAGCGTACGACATGGCACAGAATTCGATCTTGCCTATAGCTCAACCCATGTTCTTTGAAGCCGTTTTAATCGCGCTCGTTTTTGTCGGCATTCTCGCCCTGGGAATGGTTACGCGAAGATTTTGGTGCAGGAATTTGTGTCCGCTGGGCGCGCTTTTGGGGCTTTTTTCAAAGTTTCGCCTGACCAAAAGATTTGTTAATGAAACATGCAATTCCTGTTCGATCTGCCAACGGGAATGCAAGATGAATGCAATTGAAGATGATTATGCGGTGAACAATACAGTCGAATGTATCGAGTGTATGGAGTGTATTTCCAACTGTAAACCACACTCGGTCTCGTACAAGTTTGGCAAAAACATCGGTAAGAATGAAATCGATTTGAGCAAGCGGCGTTTTATTCAGGCTGCAGCTGTCGGGCTTGCCGGCGTAGCAATAGCCAAAACTTCTGCCGTCAGCCGTGAAGAAACAGGGCAGGCCATTCGTCCCCCGGGTGCAGTTAAAGAAGATGGTTTTTTAGATCGCTGTATCCGTTGCCAGGAGTGTGTTCGAATTTGTGCAACAACGGGTGGAACTTTGCAGCCATCCTTTCTGCAAAGCGGCTGGGAGGGGATTTGGACTCCGATTTCCGTCCCGCGCCTCGGATATTGCGAATACAATTGTAATTTATGCGGCCAGGTTTGTCCCACCGGGGCAATACAAAACCTGACGATGGAAAAGAAACAAAAGTTGAAAATGGGAATCGCTTATTTTGATAAAAGCAGGTGTATCCCATGGTACGATCAGCAGGATTGTCTTGTTTGCGAAGAACATTGTCCGACACCCGATAAAGCAATAAAGTTCGATATTCGTGAGGCCAGAACGCCGGAGGGTGTAATGCGCACTGTAAAGTTCCCCTATGTCGATGAAAAGCTTTGCATCGGTTGCGGCATTTGTGTCACCAAATGCCCGGTGATTGGCGATCCGGGAATTTTTGTGACAAACGCCCAAGCGGAGAGAATTGAGGTTTAGCCATGCACTTTTCGTATGGAGAAAAATGTTCGACTTGAAAAAAAATATTATGAATATAAAGACCGTCTTGTATGGCGGTCTTTTTTCGGTTTTGGAAAAGATAACGGCCCTACCGGGCAGTGGTTTCTATAATCAACGTCCCTGGCTGCAACATTATGACGACGGCGTCCCTTCTGAAATTAATATTCCAAACGTCCCGTTGCAGCACTTTTTGTTGAAAGCTGTGCAGGAAAATGGAGACGCAGCTTTTATTCAATATTTTGGCCGTAGAATGACCTATCAACATTTCTACGATTTGATGCTGCGATTTGCAGCAGGGCTTGAATCCCTGGGCATAAGAAAAGGTGACCGGATTGCGCTCATTTTGCCAAACATCCCTCAATTTTTAATTGCGTATTGGGCCGCTTTAACGATCGGTGCAATTGTTGTGCTCATCAACCCGCTGCTGTCGGAAAGGGAATTGTTGGAACAAATTCGAACGAGCGGTACCAAAGTTGTGATTGCTTTGGACAGAATTTATCCCAGAATTTCCAAATGCCGGCAGGAGAGCCAGGTCAAACACATTGTCATTGCCGGCATTGAAACTTATTTACCTCCCTTTTTGAGATTGGCTTTTCGCTTTAAAAAACAGTTGCAGAAAAATCAGGAAAGAGTAAAGAAAACGTCTTTTACAGTTTTGTTCAGAAATTTGTTGAGTGAAATTCCCCAGGAACAGAAGATAATCGTCCGGCCGGATGAAGCGGCGGTTTTAATTTTTACCGGAGGTGTTACCGGCACTCCCAAAGCTGCCGTTCTCAG
>JAADGR010000480.1 GCA_013152225.1 Calditrichota bacterium | reverse complement strand
TCGTCGGCGAATTTTGGAGTAGATTCAAGGTGGTAGCCATCAATAAAGTATATCGGTAGCTGCCAGGCGGGCAGGTTATCACGGCCGTTCGGCGTAGAAGAAACAATGGAGAAGTCTCGTGGAAGATCAGTACAAAAAATTTGACCTCACCGATAAAGTTGCACTAATCACTGGCGCAAGTGAGGGTATTGGTCGCGATATAGCAATTGGATTAGCTGAAGCTGGTGCGGACATGATTATTTGCAGCCGTCGTGAAGCAAAGCTATTGGGAGTTAAAGAAATCGTAGAGAAAATTGGCCGCAGAGTACAGACTTATGCCGTTGACATCCAAAATGTTTCTGAAATTGAAAAGTTAAAAACATTTATAAAAACAGAAACAGGTAAAGTCGACATTCTGATCAATAATGCAGGTTATGCTGTCACGAAGCCAGCATGGGACGTTTCAGAAAATGATTGGGACATAATGGTTGATACAGGTTTTAAAGGCCTGTTTTTTTGCTGTCAGGCTGTTGGCTCAATCATGCGTGAACAAGGATATGGAAAAATCATTAATCTTGGTTCAACTTTCAGTAAAAGCATTGTGCCGGGCCGATCCGTCTATGGTGGAATCAAAGCAGGAATTGATCACCTAACAGAGGCACTTGCCATGGAATGGGCACCTCATGGAATTAGGGTTAATGCGCTTGCGCCAACGGCAGTAAACACACCTAGTCGCCAAGGTATATTGCAAGGCCCAATTTTAGAGAAAGTCCTTTCTCGCATTCCCCTGGGAAGGCTCGCCACGCCAGAGGATTTAATGGGTGCTGTAATTTATCTTTCTAGCGAGGCTTCAGACTTTGTGACGGGACAAACACTGTTCGTTGACGGTGGGTGGGTAGCAGCAAGCTGATCATATCAAAAAAGGGGAATGAAATGAAGGATATTAAATCAATAGTGAGAATTAGTTCTAACGAAACCATTGGCTGTAAACATTGCCCAAAAACAATTAATGGCATAGATAATTTCGAAGAATCAGTAAATCATTATATAGTTGAACATGATTATAGAATAATACATGTTGGCACAGAAACAGTTATTTATCCCGCAGACGGTTCTCTATTTCACACAACTGTTGCTGTATTAGGGTTGTAGCGTGAAACAAACGGCAAAAAAACGCCGAACAAAGCGCTGCAAGGGACTGGCTACTCGTCGGCGATTTTTTGTGTAGATTCAAATTGTTAACCATCAAAAAAATTAAGTGGTAGATTCACGGCCAGCCCCTGAGCTTAAACGTTATAGCGCTCCGTGCCACCAATAAAATCTGTACTTGTAAGCAGGTGAAAAGATATGAGTAAATTATTTGAATCCACGATCATCGATGGAATGAATCTTCCAAATAGATTTGTTCGTTCTGCAACCTGGGAGGGATTAGCCACAACTGATGGTGCCGTTACCCCCAGATTAATTGAAAGATATTTGGAACTTGCGAAAGGTGGCGTGGGACTGATTATCAGCAGCCATACCTATATCTCGAAAGAAGGACAAGCTACACCCTGGCAGTTAGGAATTTACAAAGATGAATTAGTTCAGGGCTTAAAAGAACTGACCAGCGCAGTTCATAAAAATGGTGGTAAAATTCTCCTGCAATTAGCTCATGCTGGAAATTATGCCGAAGAAAGCTTAACCAAGCAACCGCCTCTGGTGGTATCAAATTTTGAGGGTCTTGCCGAGACAGAGCGACAAGAAATCACCCAAGATGATATTAGAAAATTAATCAGAGCCTATACAGTCGCGGCAGAACGAGCAAAAAAGGCAGGTTTCGATGGTATTCAAATCCACTCGGCCCATGGCTATCTGCTCAGTCAATTCCTTTCCCCTGTTTTTAATAAACGTCAAGATGAATATGGTGGTTCCATTGATAATAGAGCCAGAATACATCTTGAAATTTATCAGTCAGTAAGAAAGGCTGTGGGTAACGATTTCCCCATCTTAATCAAAATGAATTGCGGAGATTTTGTAGAGAATGGTCTTGACATAACAGAGTCGATCGAGATAGCAAAGTTAATTGCCTCTGCCGGATTTGATGCCATTGAGCTAAGTGGTGGTTTCATCAAAACAGGTAAATTGTCCCCCAGTCGGCCAGGCATTAATTCCCCAGATAAAGAAGCGTATTTCCAAAAGTATGCCCGTAAAATTAAAGATGAAATTGCCATTCCCTTAATTTTGGTAGGCGGTATGCGTTCTTTTGAAATTACCGAAAAGATTATTCTTGAAGGCACAGCAGACTATATCTCCATGAGCCGTCCTTTTATCAGGGAGCCAGATTTAATTAATCGCTGGAAATCTGGTGATAGAGAAAAAGCAAAATGCATATCCGATAATTTGTGTTTCAATCCTGGCTTTGAAGGTAAGGGAGTATATTGTGTAACCAAAGAACGTGAAGCAGAGAGAAAAACCGCGCCATAACATCAAGGCGCTGCACTGGACGGCAATTCCGCTGCGCTTCATTGCCGCCAGTGAGCTTTGTGGTTGAACGGGACATCCGGGAGCGGGCTGGACAATTATCTGATTATATGTTAACGCTTCAGCGGCAATAAGGTGAATTTTCCACCCCACTTTCCCGAGCCTATCAAGAAACCACTGCACGTGGATAAACCAGTGAGTTAAACATTATCTTCTTAACTCAGCTATTTCTTTACAAATAGACTATAGTACAAACTTGTTCTCTTCCAAAAAAGGAATTTGTAAAATATTAAACAATGATGGTCCCGTAAAAAGTGAGAAAAATATCATTTTTTAATTTTCTCACTTAATAATTTCAATATGTTGCGAGTTTAATTTTCGGACTTTTTGACTTTTTACGACGCCATCAAACAATAAACAAGGACATAAATTTGACATATAGCACTCTCCATAAAGAACCTGTGACAACAGCATTACTTCTTGCAGCCGGAATAGGCAGCCGCCTTTATCCATTGTCGAAGAATGCCCCTAAATGCCTGACGACAGTCAGTGGCGTGTCGATACTTGAACGCTTGGTCGCAAATCTGAGTCAGCATGGTTTCAAGCGTCTGGTAATTGTTACTGGGTATCTGGAAAAGTGTATTAAAGATTTTTTGGGGACTCAGATAGGTGACATTGCAATCGACTATATTTTCAGTCCGCTATACAAGACTACCAATAATATTTATTCTCTTTGGATGGCGCGTAAAATTATCAATGAACCATTCATGCTACTTGAAAGTGATCTTGTGTTTGATGGATCACTTCTGAAACCCATGCTGTACCCTAATAAAATAGCTGTTGCAAAGATGCAACCGTGGATGGATGGGGCATATGTTACAATCAGTAAATCCCAACAAGTTAAAGCATTTTTTAGGGATAGCAAAGTCCACCTTGCTGCGGATCCATATAAGACAGTTAATATTTATAGCATTTCGCTTAGTTCGTGGTGCAGTATTGTTAAAAAATTAGATCAGCATATTTCAGATGGCAAAAACAATGACTATTATGAAATCGTATTTACGGAAATGATTGCTGATGGCAGCCTCTCTTTTGATATGGTCTCTTTTGACGGCAAGCCATGGTATGAAATAGACACTATTGAAGATCTGACAAAGGCTGAGAAATTATTTCCATTATACAATCATATAGCAACTACGCATTGTCCGAGACTTCGCTCAGAAAATGTGGCCCCTTGCGGGGCAGTTGACAAAATCCTGCGGGACACAGATTCACACAGATTGACACAGATCAAAACCTGAAAAATCTGTGGGGCGAAGAAGTTCGACTTTTACCAAAAGTCGAACTTCTGGGTCGCCCCACCCCGTTTTATTGAGAAGATACATCTTGACGCCCTAAGCGCCTAAAACTGTTCCTATTTCATAACCTGTTTTTTGGGGGTCATACGATTGAACAATAGCGCAATATCGAACATCGTCAAAAAAACAACAAAATTTCATATGCCAAGAAATAATTATAAGACACAAGCTGAAAAGTACGAATTTATTTGTGGACAACACGGTGGTTATTATCGATATAATTTTGTAGATCATGCCTACCTTTATAATCTTTATTTTCCACCAGAGTCTGTTTTTACAAATTTTAAAGATCAAATTCACGACCTTGTTCTGAATTATCCAGTGGCGCAAAATGCCTTGGCCGGGCTTATCGGCAGAATAATCAACCAACCTGCTGAAAGGATTGTAGTGGGAAATGGAGCTGCTGAATTAATAAAAATAGTATCAGGTCACATATCAAACAAGTTAATCGTTTCCGTGCCTTCTTTTAATGAATATGTCAATGCCGCTCCTTCAGGCAAAGTAGTTGAGTTCCCACTTGAATTCCCCTCCTTTCAGATGGATATTGACAAATTTGCTGCGGAAGCGATCAGGGTCAAAGCTGATGTAGCTGTTGTAGTAACGCCTAACAACCCAACATCCTTGTTGATTCCCAAGCCCGATCTCATTCGTCTTGCAAAAAAACTTGAAACTAATAACTGCATGCTGATTATTGATGAATCTTTTTTAGATTTTGCAGATAATCCTGATCGGATTAGCATGGAACAGGAAATCGAAAACCATCAAAACGTCACAATTTTCAAAAGCATGAGTAAAGCCTACGGTATCTGTGGACTTAGGATTGGTTATATGCTGACTGCAAACTCACAATTTGCTGAAATTATGAGAGATGGCGTGCATATTTGGAATATTAACGGGTTTGCAGAAGAGTTTTTACGGCTTTTGCCAGATTATAAAAAAGAATTTATTGCAAGCTGTAAACAAGTGCGAGCTGACAGAAACAGCCTGTATAAAAAACTTTGCGACATTGATGGCATGACTGTTTTTAAACCTGACGCAAACTTTATTTTTTGTCGTTTGCCTAATTCTGCGCTAAGTGCTCCGGAAATAACGAAAAAATTATTTATCGAACACAATATGTATATAAAGGACTGTGCCGGCAAAACGCAACCTGATTCAGATCGTTATTTTCGTATTGCTAGCCGTACAGAAACAGAGAATTGTAACTTAGTTGAAGCATTAATCAATG
>JAADGR010000357.1 GCA_013152225.1 Calditrichota bacterium | reverse complement strand
GAGTATGTCGACGGCCAAAGCTTGGCAGAAGTGTTGGAAAAACGGGATCGTTTGCCGGTTACCGAGACGTTGAAAATTGCACGCCAGATTGTCCTGGCATTGAAAACGGCCCATGCACACGGCGTCATTCATCGTGATCTTAAACCGGGCAACATTCTCATCGACGAAAGAGGTGTTGTGAAACTGACCGATTTTGGCATGGCTTATCTTGGCGAAGAACCGTCGATTACGCAGCAGAACAGCATCATCGGTACGCCGGCCTATATGGCGCCCGAGCAAGTTACCGGAGAAGCGATCACCCCGGCCACGGACTTTTTTGCACTCGGTGCTACACTATACGAAATGCTTACCGGCGTCAAGCCGTTTGGCGGCGATAATTATTCCGCTTGCCTGCAAAAAATTTTGAATGAAACGCCGTCGCCGCCATCACAATTGTGTTCGGACATTGATATAAAAATCGATGCTTTTGTTTTGCATCTTTTGGAAAAGGAAGAAAAGAAACGTCTTCATTCCGCTGATAATGTGCTTTATCAATTGGATCGTTTGTCTTCGGGACAACAAAAGGCGACAGCGCCTGAACTTGCACAAATTGCAAAAGAAGAAAAAGCGCTTGCCGCGAAGGAGCATGTTTCAAAGAGTGAACCGGCAAGAGTCGACGTAAAAAAAACAGTCCCCTGGAATCGGCGGTTTGTGATCAGCGCAGTCATTTTTATTATTGTCCTGGCAGTGGCTGCCATAGGATTTCGATCTTTGATCTCAGAAAAACCCGGCAATGCTGAATCCGACCTGTTGCTAAAAAAAGGTTCACTTGGGACTGGACAAGACGAACAAACAATTCAGAAAAGTGAACCCAAGGTTGCAGCGAATCTCAAACATGAAGCGCAAAATCAAAAATCGAATTTATCTTCTGACGAGGCAAAACGCAAGCCGATAAATCAGATCATTCCATCGCTTCAATCAGCAGCGGAATTGGACAGTACGTTAAATCAAGAAATTGAGAAGAAACCGGTCAGCATGGACACCCTGGCAACACTGCACATTCATGTCAAGCCGTGGGCTGCCGTTACTATTAACGGCCGGGTCGTTGATTCGATGACTGTGAATTGGCAAAAACAAATGCCGCCGGGGCATTATAACGTCGTTCTGGCGCATCCGGAATTTTCGCCCAAAATTTTTTCCATCGAGTTGCAGCAGGGACAACCGGACACAATTTTTTATTCTTTCCTGCGTCAGGCGGCATATCTATCGGTCAGCGTGCGACCCTGGGCAGATATTTACATTGACGGCAAGTATATCGACAGCACGCCGCTCAAGCGCCCCATTGCGATGGATGGCGGCACTCACGAAATTGAGCTAAGAAATCCTTATTACCAGACGTACCGGCAACTCGTTCTGGCAACACCCGGCGATACTTTGGTTATTCAAAAACGGCTGCAGAAATAATGGTATGTTTTTTGAAATAGAAGCAGCAAAAAACAAAAAATGGTGAACATGATGCAAAGTTTGCACATTAAAATTATATATATTGTCCTTTTTTTTACGATGACGGCTGCACAAGGGCAGGAGCACTGGCACAACGGCGCCCAGATGTCAGACAGGCGTAAGGGGATGTCGGCTGTTGTTCTGGAAAACAAGATTTGGGTGATTGGCGGAGCGAGAAATGAACATCAGGCCGTGAATACTGTGGAAATCTATGATCCCCAAAACGATGTCTGGCTGAGCAACGGTCCATCCCTTCGACAAGCCAGGGATAATGCAACAGCACAGGTTGTGGCGAACAGAATTTATGTTTTTGGCGGCAGAAAAATGCATACAGTCTACGACGATGTTGAAATGCTCGATCCACAAAGCGGTCAATGGCAAGTGGTGAGCAAAATGCCGTCAGCGCTCTTTGGTATGGCTTCCGTGGTCGTGGACTCGACGATCTGGCTCATCGGCGGTTCTTTTTCCAACAACTCCTTTTCGGACAGGGTTTACATTTATAATCCGTCAAAAAATGAGTGGTCCACCCTGGCCGCAAATTTAAACATTGCCCGGGGCAGCCCCATGGCCGCCGCGTTTCGTGATACGGTTTATGTTTTTGGCGGCTTTTATTTTGGCCCTCTCACCAGCTATGAGCGATACAATCCCGATACGGGTGCATGGATATTGGAGGGAGACATGCTTTATGCCGCTGCCGGTTGCGGGTATGCGCAATCCGAAAAAAACGTCTGGCTTTTCGGAGGCATGGGACAAAACGGTCTGATGAAAACCAGTCAGACATTCTCCTGGCAAGCGGCTTCACCTTGGCAAAGCGGCCCGGCGTTAACCGAGCCAAAGCAGGAACTTGTTTATTACGATGGCAAGGTTTATGCTTTTGGCGGCAGGGGAGGCATGATGGGCGGTGCCTCCGACCAGATGGAAATCCTGGACGTCGCAACGGCAGTGAACAGGCACAAAACTCAGCCTCCTGTAGATTTTGCCCTGCTGCAAAATTACCCAAATCCGTTTCGGGAATCGACGACTTTCCGCATCCGACTGCCGCGTCATGACAAGATTGCACTTGTTATGTACAATCTGCTGGGACGGCAAGTGGCCCGAATATACGAAGGACAATTGACGGCCGGGGAGCATCAGATTCCGTTCGCAACTCAACTTAATTTGAAGGATTTGCCGTCCGGTATTTATCTTGTTCGCATGGTGGGCGAGCAGTTTTCTCAAACTATTAAAATCAATCTATTGCGATGAAATTTAAAAGCACCAAAAAACTATTTCTTTTTTTTTGCTGTCTGATTTTGCCGATAACGAGTCTGATTGCCCGGGAGGCAACTCGAATTCCGATAATCTCGTGCAGCAATTGGCTGCTGCTTACAACAGCTTTGACATGTCAAAAAGTGCGGAACTGCTTAACATCGCCATGAACTCGCTCGACGCTTTCGAGGCGGCGGATCAGGTTGAAATTTACAAATATGCTGGCTTTATCGCTTTCCAGAACGGCAACAGCACGTTGGCAGCCAACCACTTTTGGAATTTGCTGAGCATCGATCCGACCTATATGCTCGATCCTGTAACGACTTCGCCCAAAGTGTTAACGCTTTTCCAAAAGACAAAAATTGAATTCCTGGAGGACATGAACAAAAGGCTGAAAACATTGCAGCTTCAAAATACGCGATCCACTCCATGGCGCGCTGTTTTTCCAGGCTGGGAACAATGGCGCCGCGGCTACCGCGGCAAAGGAACCGCGCTGGCCGGAGCCGGATTGGTTGCGTTGGGTGGAACAATTTATTCGATTCTGAAAACCCGAAAAAGAAAGAATGCCTACCTGGCTGAAACGAATCCGAACAAAATAAAAGTGCTTTATAACGAGTACAATTCTATTTATAAAAAGCAGTACACTTTTGCCTACGCCCTTGCCGCTGTTTGGGCGCTGTCGCAGGTTGATCTGACGCTCTGGAGCCAGCCCCACATCTCCATCAAGACAGCCGCTTCTTTCCATGAATCCGGAGGACTCGAGATGTCTGTTCTTGTTCATTTCACCATGCTGTTTCGTAATTAAAATAATTTTAAACTGCTATCCCCATCATAAAAGCCGCCTGTTCGACAATGTCGCTATCCTCCGAAAAGCATTGCCGGGAGAAAATATATATCGCACCCGTTTTTTTGTGTTTTGCCATAAAAATCTTTTGTCACAACAAAAGCATTTTTGCTATGGTAGTTTTGAATAAAAAATCTGATGCCGGTGGGAATTTGCGGCTTTTGGAATGATTTATATTTAATCTCGATGGGAATCAATTCGTCTGATTCTATCACAAAATCAACTTCATTTCCGCTTTGTGTACGCCAAAATTTCAGATCTTCATCAATTCTCAGATTGGCGACGATTTGTTGAAATGCAAAATTTTAAACTATAGCGCCTGCATC
>JAADGR010000134.1 GCA_013152225.1 Calditrichota bacterium | reverse complement strand
GAGATACAATTTAATGAAATCCTTCACAGATTCAACATTTAACGCTTATTACAAGCAACACGGCACATCTCTTGAGCAAAACGGCGGGCAGGCAATAAACGGTTCAGATGGTTATCGGGCTTTGTCGAGATATTGGGGTTCGCTCCGCGCTTGCAATCTGACCTTGTTCGTTAGAGTTTAAATTATGCCTAATTGTTATAATAATATTGAAAGACTATTTTTTTGAAATACCAATAATATTAGGTATGGGCCAATATGAATTGTTACTGTCATTTTCATTGAAATTGGTCTCGTAGCTTCCAAAAAGTTGGATTGTTTTCCCTTTATATGAAAAATACAGAGATGCCTCAGGGCCCCCTTCCAAATGTTGAGCTGCTACGATACCAATAGGCAATTTTAACAAAATGTTGTTAAAATCGTGCATGGAGTAAGGTGACGAAGAAAAAATAAATAGGACATTTCCTTCTTTGTCTTCCCCTAAAGCCGCCTCACTCCATTTTTTCTTTTGTGGAGACCAACGGTTCTTACCGGGTCTTTTGATTAAGCGCAGATTCTGAACAACGATATTGTAAGTGTCAATTATTTCTCTCGCATCATGGATGTCTAAATCATAGATTCGAAATAAAGGTCTTTTATTGTCAAGAGGGTTAAATGCCGCTACTGATTTGTATTTCGGATTAATTTTCGGATTGTTGATAAAATTGTAATTTTTCATATAGCCGACATTTGTCTTGCCGTCTGCTTGAAACATTCCCGCATTGATTGCACCAATCAATCTATATTTTTTGCACCATTCTGCGGCGGTCATATTTGGAACATTAAGTTCCCGAGAACTCAATAATTTAAATAGATATTTATCAGGATTAATTTTGATAATCACTATTTTTGAATCGCCAACAATCGATTTTTGTTGTGAAATGAACTCGCCAATAAATAATCCTTCATCAATCCGCTCCCATATTGAATCCTGAGCTTTTGCTAATTTATTACCGAATAATAAAATAGTGATGAATATTATAAGAGATATAGGAAGAACATTAGGTTTCATTTCACATCCCCTTAGAGCATAACGTGAGCATCACCCGCCCGCCGACTCCTGCAAGACTCCCTTGCTTTGAAAACAACTTGGCCTGCAAACTCCGCGCCGCATACCCACCGCCGAAGGCGGGTCGGCTCTGCGCAGGGTTAGCCCGCTTGCCCAGTTGCTGGTGATTTCTTTTCGTCCTATTTCTCCACGTTCTGTAATGTGTTCTCAAGTGTTATTTTCATTGTAAGCGAACCGCCATTCTCACCCACGACTTCAAATCCAAGGCGACGGTATAACCGCAATGCAGGATTATCTGGCGAAACACTAAGTGAAATTGAAGCAAAGTGGCTATGGGCTTCTACGAGTAGGCGACGAAGTAACGATGTTCCAATTCCCTTGCCACGATACGCTGGCAGAACGGCGATTGATAATTCGGGTGTTTTATCGTCAATGTAACCATAACCTTCATTATCGCCTGTCAGCAAACGAAGCCAAGCTGCACCAATTGGTTGTCCCGCTTCATTTGTAGCTACTAAACCAGTGTCACCTGGACATCCCCATCTTTGCACGTATTTAGCAAGTTCAGGCTCATACACAATACTGCGTGGCGGTCGTTTACTACTTTCTAGCACATATATTGCCTGATAAAGCATTTCCCACAAAAAAGGCTCATCAGTTTTCGTGAGCGGTCGAATACTCACTGTTGCAGTCAATGTCTTCATGAGATGCAATTCCCTGCTACGTCATGTAACACCGGTGTCTTTTTCCAAGTGATATTGGCGGGCTAACGTTCCGGTTAAGCGGCCGTGCCACTCCCCAAGAACTTGCACTGGCAACGGACATTCTCACCGACCGATTCATGCCCCGCGTGGCAAATTCCGTACTGAGCAATTCGTTGAACGAAACCGCTCCGCGGAGAAAAAATTCTGCCACAGATGGTTTCATTTCTGTTTTTATTATGAGAATTAGAAAAGGCTTAACTGTGTATCCACTAAAAAAGAGCAAGTTCACTGTGCATGGCAAACGATAAAGGCCTTCGCTGCCAACGATAAAAAGCTCGGCGGGACAGCCGGAGCCATTGCCATTTTGCATACCCATTCCAGAGAACTTCATTTTCATCCGCATATTCATAGCGTTGTGCCCGCCGCTACCATCGATAAGAAAAATGCTTTATGGAAGAGCAAAAACGGAAAATACCTGTTTAATCACAAAGCTCTGGCTAAGGTCTTCCGCGCTAAAATGCTCCATGCTTTAAAACAGAATAAACTACCCATGCCAAAACAATATCCTTGCGACTGGGTTGTCCATTGCAAGCAGGTGGGCAAAGGTAAAAAAGCCCTGCTTTATCTCGCCCCAATATCTCTATCGTGGCGTGATCAAAGAAAAGAATATTCTATCTTGTAAAAACGGCATGGTCACCTTCCGTTTTCTAAACAGCAAAACGAAAACGTATCAATACAAAACCATCCCGGCCGTGGATTTCATCTGGCTGGTCATTAAGCACGTTCTGCCGCGCGGCTTCAGACGCGCTAGAAATTATGGATTCCTGCATTCCAACAGTAAACGGATGATTCGCATGATTCAGTGGATATTTCGTATGCACATACCGAATCTCTCGCATAAAATCAGTCCGCGTAAAAAGAAAACCTGCCCCCGTTGCGGAGCGCCCATGAACATTGTGATGCTGGCGCTGCCTGCCAGCCGGATTCCGCCTGCCCAAACTGAAGCCGGCATAAAGCCTAAATTGCATAACCTATGTTCTTTCATATAAGCACGAGCGATTTTTTTTTAATCATTACTTTCAATGGGAAAGGTGCGTCCAAAAGGACAACAGCTTCCGGGAATCCCGAGTACCATCTCGCTCGTTTTTATAGTTTATACTGCAAAATCCTTAAAAAACCTCCCCTAAAGACACTCAAATCAAAAAGATATTTTCCTATTGGATCGGCCATCTGACGGGCTTGTCCAACAAACGGTTCAGATGGTTATCGAGCTTTGTCGAGATATGGTGGCTCGCTCCGCTCTCACAATCTAACCTTATTCGTTATGCCATGTCTTTCCTTAATATTTCAATTATTGCTTTCGGTAAATAGTCTCTCAATTT
>JAADGR010000065.1 GCA_013152225.1 Calditrichota bacterium | reverse complement strand
AAGCCGACATTATGAATGGGCTTTTGACCGGAATTGGATGCTGTCATGATTGCCTCCAATTTATTCTGATAATCTCCCCCGCCGAGACTTTATTTGCAGGTCAGCTTAAATTCTCGTTCCCACGCTCCTCAGACTGTGTGAGAACGTTCAAATCTCAGGAGTGCAGCCCCTTTATGGGCTGCAACGCATAAAGGCGTTGTACTCCTCGTTGTCACACAACCCGTCCTGCGCGGGATTGCTTGTATCGACGCTCTGCGTCGAGTATTGAGAGATGATCATATTTTGTTTATGTCAGTAACTCGGACGCAGAGGGTGCGAAAATCCATTCTCACGTAAAACGTGGGAATGAGAGTTAATGCAACTCAATTTGCAGGTCAATCTTTGTTGGGCGAGAACTCGGGAAAAAATCCAACTTGTGTCAAAGTTACGACAAGTCTATCTGCTGCCGTTATTCCGACAACGGTTTCAGCACAACTTTTTCCAGGCGCATCGCATTATTGTTCATGACGGATTTGATGTGAAATTCCAGCACGTGTTTGCCGCTGTTGAGATTTGAGATGAACAGTACCCAGTGAAAAATTTTGCGGATAAAACGGGCTTCTCACTCCGTGGACAACGCCGGGTATCTCCTGGTCGTCAACTTTTACGGCAAAGGTGCTTCCTCCGGAGCCTCTGGCATAGCTGGCCTGAAGTTCAAAAGTGCCGGGCTTTTCCGTATAAAATTCCCACACAGGAAAATCATGTACGTTTTGCCAGTTGGTCAACATCGTCTTTTTATAATACTGCTCCAGGAACGCTCGCTGTCCCATGCGGGATTTTATTTCCGCCAGGTAAACCGGCAATTCGATGCTGCCGTTCCCGGCAGGAACAGTTTTGTAGGGTTCCACTTCCGCTTTACCCGCCAGATCGACAGCGATGACTGTGGCATCCAAATCGGGCGCACGCTCCGGCAGATCAATAACAATATCATTTCCCTGCCGCTGAAAAGAGAGAGAGTCTTGCGGGGCAGCTAGCAGAAAAACCTTTTTTACTTCCGTTTTGAGTCCGGGCAGCAACAACTTTTGATCAACCGGCCAGCCCATGACATGAATATAAAGTCGGTTTCCCTTGACCGTGCAGCGGCCAAAGAAGGGCAGTTTGTTGAAAACGCTGGCTGTCGTGCCGTAAATTGCCTCACCATTCACTTGCAGCCATTTTCCCATGCCTTTTAAACGGGCGACAAATTCCGGCTGGATTTCGCCTTCCGGTGTCGGGCCGACGTTCAGGAGCAAATTCCCGCCCTTGCTGACGATTTCGATTAATTGGCGGATAAGCTGCGTTTTGCTGTGAAATTCTGTTTCAATGCGATTGTAACCCCAGCTATTGTAATTCATGGTATAACACGCTTCCCACAATCGCGGCGTGCCGTCGGGATTGGTTACGCCGGTGGCCGGAACATAATTTTCCGGTGTGCCGAAATCACCGTGCCCCGGCGTGCGTTTAAAGAGCCGATCGTTAATAAGCATATCCGGGCTCATCTTGTGCAGCATCTTTTCGATCTCAAAAGAATGCGTCTCTTTTAAGGTGTGCTCCCACTCGCCGTCAAACCACAAAATTGCCGGATTATAGTTTTGTACGAGTTCGGTAAGCTGATTTTCCATGTATTTTATGTATCGCTCCAGATCGGCGCCCTCGGTGGTACGGTCTTTTTCCCATGAACGTCGCGGGATATAATCGGGGTGATGCCAGTCCATAATGGAATAATAAAATCCCAGCGGCATATTTTTGGCTTTTGCTGAATTTACAAGCATCCCCAGCGCATCTTTGCCGTATTTGCTGTGCATGATGTCGTAATCGGTGTATTTGCTGTCAAAAATACAAAAGCCGTCGTGGTGCTTTGACGTAATCACCATGTATTTGATCCCGGCTTCTTTGGCCAGGTCGACCCATTCATCGGGATTGAATTTGACGGGATTGAAATTGTCCACATAGTACTGATATTCGGAAAGCGGGATTTCACACAGGTTGCGTACCCATTCGTGATATCCCAACATTGAATAGACACCCCAGTGAATAAACATGCCGAATTTGGCATCCTGAAACCATTGCAATCGATCTTTTTGCGCTTGCTGCTGTGCAGTTTTTGTTCCGCAGCTCAAAAATACTGAAAAAAGTACGGGCAAGGCTAACGAAACAATGATGAAAGAGGAAAATTTCCTGGCCATTTTGAATGCCTCCCATTTGGAAAATATTATTTTTCTTCAAGCATGAATACAACCAGCCTTTTCGGTCCATGTGCACCAAGAACGAGAACTTTTTCAACATCTGCTGTTCTGCTGGGGCCGGTAATTAATGTCATGTTTTTGGCTTTTTCTGCCGGCAGTTTTTCAAACAGTTCGAAAAGATTTGCCACAAGTTGCTCGGGTTTGATGACGACAAAAATCGTCAGTGGCAAAAAATGGGGTAAAGAGCTTGGCGTGTCATCGTAAAGCAAAGCAAGGCTGGCTACGTCTGCAACAGCCAGGTTGACATCGACAAGTGCAGCCTCGGTTGCGGCGAGTTTTTCTTTCCGTTCAGTCTTTTGATAATCCGAGGCTTTTACAAGCTGAACAGCTTTGTTTTTTTCCGTCACACGTTGTGCCAAGCCATCGTAAGGACCATCACCGGCGATTGTGAGGGAAGTATAATTGCTTTCCTGCATCATTCGGCTAATCGCTGTGACGATTTCATCTGTGCTGTGAACAAGCTGAAATTCTCCCGAGACAAGTTCCAACTCTTTTTTAAACTGTTCCCGCAGACCGACATAGTCTTTTGGAGTTACAGATGCAAGTCCTTCTTTGATACGCTCATCGATGCCTTGCGGCGTCGGTGGGAGATGAGATGGCTGTTGCAGTGCATCTTTTACGGCTCCCAATATTTTATCACGACTGTTATTCATTCTCACTCCGATGATTTTTTAGAATCTTTTTCCAATTTGAAAAGTTTTTTCCTAAAGCCTTTCGGATCAAAACGTCCGATGGCTCTTTCTTTGGCATATCCCGGTGCAGGGAAGGCCATTTCTCCGGGCAAAAGTTTTTGTAATTGCGCCGGGAACCATGTGGCAAACCGGTACAGCATGGGATGTTTTGCAAGAAATGCCCACACTGCTATGCCCATCTTTTCACCTTTCATGGATTGCCCTGCTTCGACCACTTTATTCCGCAGTTTAAGAAGATGATGGGGTATATTAATGCGAACAGGACAAACTTCATAGCATGCACCACAAAGGCTTGAGGCAAAAGGCGCATATTTACCCTCAACTAATCCCAGGTACTGCGGGATGAGCGTGCTGCCGATTGGCCCCATGTAAACCCACCCATAAGCATGCCCGCCGACCTGTTGGTAAACGGGACAAATATTCAAACATGCTCCACAGCGGATGCAAAACAAGGTTTCCCTGAGCCGTGAGTCTGCCAAAATTTTCGAGCGACTGTTGTCCAGGAGAAGTATGTGCACTTCTTTCGGCCCTTCATTGTATTTTTCACTGGAAGGACCGCCGATAAAATTTACATAGCTTGTTGCTTTTTGCCCGGTCGCGCTTGGTGCCAGCAATTTTAAAAAGACCGGCAAGGCACCTTTATCAGGCAGGAGCTTTTCGATGCCCATAACAGCCAAATGAATGCGAGGGAGTGAGACAGTCAAATGTGCATTGGCCTCATTTTCCACGACGCAAAAACTGCCGGAATCTGCAATCGCAAAATTAACGCCGGATATACCCATATCCGCTGCAAGAAATTTTTGTCGAAGTTTTTTCCTCGCGATCTGGAGCAGTTCTTCCGGGTCTTCGGTGTAATCTGCGCCGAGCTTTTCCTGGAAAAGTTTGCCAATATCCTGACGGGTGAGATGTAATGCCGGGGCCGTCAAATGCGAAGGAATTTGATCCATAAGCTGCACAATGTATTCGCCAAGGTCTGTTTCAAGCGTCTCGATGCCCTTGTCGATGAGAAATTTGTTGAGATGTATCTCTTCGGTGGTCAATGATTTTGATTTAACAATGGTTTTAACATTTTTTTCTTTAACCAGATCGAAAATGATCTTCTGCGCTTCTTCCGTATCCGCGGCCCAGTGCACATGGATACCATTTTGTTTACAATTCTTTTCAAACTCTTCGAGATATTGATCAAGATGTTCGATGACATCCTGTTTAACTGCATACGCTTTGAATCTCAAATCTTCCCAGTAGGGAATTTGATCTACTTTGTCCTCTCGTTTGTGCAAAGCGGTTTGGGTTGCTTTATCAACGGCTGTCCGCAAGTGGTCATCTTTTAAAGCTTCCTTAATGTATTGCTTGGTTTTACTCGGTGTCATTTCCATGGGGTCATCCAGTTATTTTCTGAAAAAGTTTTAGAGATTCAAGCTTTTCGCCAGCAAATCCGCAATGTGCATGGCTCTGGCTTTCATGTTATGCTTGCGCAAATAGCCATCAATGTTCATCAAGCAGCTTGAATCTGCACCAATAACATATTCGGCACCGCTTTCTTCGATATATTTACATTTACGGGCAACCATTGAAGTTGATAATTCCGAGAATTTGTAAGAAAAAGTACCGCCAAATCCGCAGCAAATGTCCGACTTTTCCATTTCAACAAAATCAATGTCTTTGATGCTGTGAATCAGTTTGCGAGGTTGTTCCCGAACTCCGAGTTCCCTTGTGAGGTGGCATGAATCATGGTAAGTTACACGATGTGCAAAACTTCCGCCGATGCCGTCAATTTTTGCAACATCCACCAGAAATTCTGTAAGCTCGTACATTCGTTTGCTTAGATCATTCAGTGCCGGTTTTAGCTCGTCGCGAATTTCCAATTCGTGGTAAAATATCCTGACCATGGCCGTACATGAACCGGATGGCGCAACCACAAATTCTTTGTCTTTGAATAACTTGATAAACCGTTCTGCGAGGGGAACGACTTCCTTTCGATAGCCGGAGTTGAAGGCAGGCTGGCCGCAGCATGTTTGTCCCTCAACGTACTCATACTCAATACCAAGATGTTTTAAAACTTTGATCATTGAAATGGCTGACTCGGCAAACATGTGTTCGGAAAGGCATGGTATAAATAGAGCAACTTTCATTTCAGGTCCTATTAAATTATAATTAGCGTTATCAATCTACTGGACTGCACTATTTATCCCCCGAGTTAAAAAACTCGGGGGCAAATTGAGGGAGGGGGGATTTATACTATTTTGTATATTCTTCCCATTTTTGTTTCAGATTGGGTTTTTTGATTGTCTCCAGGAGATAATCGCAATAATCGCGTGCTGAAGCACTGTTTGTACGGCCGGTGATAACCAGCTTTCTTTCATATTGACCACACACGTCCAAAGACATTTCCAGTTTTTCCGCTTTTTCATTAATGCCGATGTGACGTAACATCATAGCAGCGGCGCGAATAAGGCTGGACGGATCAGCGTAATTGCCGCGTCCCTCTTTCATCATTCTCGGTGCCGAACCGTGAATGGCCTCAAACATGGAATAGCGTTTGCCAATGTTTGCGCTTCCCGCGGTACCCACGCCACCCTGAAATTCCGCGGCTTCATCGGTCAGAATATCGCCGTAAAGGTTTGGCAGCACAATGACGTGGAATTGTGTACGCCGTCTCGGATCGATCAGTTTGGCGGTCATAATATCGATATACCAGCCTTCCCAGGTGATACCTGGAAAATCCTTTGCCACGCGTTCGGCGGTTTCGAGAAAAAGTCCGTCCGTGGTTTTGATGACATTGGCTTTGGTTACCACTGTGATATTGTCAATGTTGTTCTTTTGTGCATAATCGAAAGCCATGCGGAGAATGCGTTCTGCCCCTTGCTTTGTAATGACTTTAAAATCGAATGCAATATCTTCTGTTGCCTGGATTCCACGACTGCCGAGAATATAAGCGCCTTCTGTGTTCTCACGAAAAAACATCCAGTCAATTCCATCTTTTGGTACTTTTACGGGACGGACGTTAGCGAACAAATCCAGTTCCCGGCGCATGGCAACGTTGGCGCTTTCGATGTTCGGATAAGGGCCGCCCTTTTCCGGAGTGGTTGTCGGCGCTTTCAAAATGACATGGCACGCTTTCAATTCCTCAAGCACATCATCCGGAATGGCTTTATTATGTTTCACACGGTTTTCGATGGTCAGACCCTCAATTGGCACGAATTGAATTTTGCCTTCTTTAACTTCATCTTTAAGCAAATATTCCAACAGCCTTTGCGTCTCCTGAGAGATAATGGGACCAATACCGTCGCCCCAGCATACGCCCACTTTGATGGGTTTGAGGGTGCTGAAATCAAGCCAATCCTGCGCTTGCTTCATGCGCTCCACGCGCTCTATTTGCCCTTTGACGATGTCTTCAAAGTGAGCTTTTGCTTTTTCGAGAACCTCAACGCTCATAACGTCTCCTTTACCATTTTAAACGTTCATTGTTTTTAATTTATCTTCAATCTTCAAAACAAATTATAATGCCTTTAACTGGAAATGTCAAGTTAATAATTTTTTATTGCATTTCAATATTCATTTCAATACATTTTTCTCAAAGAGAATGACTCCAACTTGTATTTATTTTAAGAGGATTGAAATTGCGAATCATAAAAATATTTATCATTAGTTTCGTTGCCGGCAACATGCTCTTTTGTGCAGGACAGAAAAAAATTGTTCAGCAACACGAAACACCAGAGAAAATAAAGGCCAATCCGGAACTCGTTGAAGATTTTGATCCTCAGACCCTCGGTGATTACGATTTTCAAATTTCGTCCAAATCACAAGGCGAAACCGGTGTCCTGGATATTGACAAGTTCCTGCAAGGTGGGAAAAATGTTGATTCTTCCAGTGTCGATGAAAAAGTGCCCGGATACCGCGTGCAAATTATTTCCACTCGTGACGAAGCGGAAGCCCGTGCAGTCAAGCGCGATGCTTTGTTTATTTTCGATGAGGGCGTTTATCTCACATTTGACGATCCATACTACAAAGTTCGGGTTGGTGACGCTGTTTCACGATTTGATGCGAATGATCTGCAGGAAGTTGCCGTGAGCAAAGGTTATCTTGAAGCATGGGTTGTGCGTTCGGAGGTTTATTCCAATCCACAGAAAAGAATGCAGGAAGCGGAGCAGGGTGGGGATAATAACGAAAATTCCACTGGACCATAAAGCGTAACCAATGAAGCTTCGTGATTTAATCGTCTATCCAACAATATTCAGGTAAAGCTATTATGATTAATTTTAGTGCACGTGGTGCCTATGGCCGTTTTCATTCACTTTTGGGTTCAGTTGGTCTGCGCGAAAAATGGCACGAATTCGAAAATGAACAAACCAGGCATGCCCTTCGTCAATGGTGCAAAGAAAACGGTCTGGAAATTAATGAAACTGTTGATTTTAGGAGACTCCGGCATTCGCCGGAGTGACTTGCTTTATCCTATTGGTAAGATATTCTTCGTTTTGCTCTCAACCTCTTACTTTATCCACCCGTAACCGAGTTTTGCCTCACCGTCCAATTTTTTAATTGAAATTGGGCTTTTTTTTTCGTATATTCCGCCGCTGTTCTTTAGCCCCCGGACGAGTCAAAATGGTAGAAATTTACGAGTTTAACAACTCTTGTATTCTTTGATGAATGGTCCCGTTTCCCTGTATGTTTCCGGGGGCGGGCTTATTTTTAGGAGGCGACATGTCAGGTCATTCCAAATGGAGTACAATAAAGCGCAAAAAAGGCAAGGCCGATGCTGAAAGAGGCCGAACCTTTACGAGGTTGATTAAAGAAATAACAATTGCTGCCCGCCATGGAGGAGGGGATGAATCATCTAATCCCAGGCTGCGCACGGCTGTTCAGGCAGCCAAGACAGCAAATATGCCGTCAGCGAATATTGATCGGGCGATAAAGCGAGGAACCGGAGAGCTTCCCGGTGTTACTTATGAAGAAATTGTCTATGAAGGTTATGGCCCCGGCGGCGTCGCTTTGTATATTGATGTTTTGACAGATAATAAAAATCGCACGGTGGCAGAAATTCGACATGTTTTGGGCAAGTATGGCGGCAGCATGGGTGAGAGCGGCAGTGTGGCATGGATGTTCGCTAAAAAAGGTGTTGTACATATCCCAACGGCAAACACGACTGAAGATGACCTGATGATGATTGTTGTGGATGCAGGCGCTGAAGACATTGCTACGGAAGAAGATATGTTTGTCATTACGACGCAAGCGGGCGATCTTGAAGCAGTCAAAAAAGCACTTGAAGAAAACGGCATTGTATATGAGAGTGCTGAAATCACAAGGGAACCTTCGAGCATCGTTAAAGTTGAAGGCAAAAGCGCCGAATCGCTGCTCAAGTTGATGGACCTTCTGGAGGAGCACGACGATGTACAAAATATTTATTCTAATTTCGATATAGACGACAGCGTCATCGAAGCGTTTAATTCTTAGCATTTATGTTGGTTTTGGGCATAGACCCTGGAAGTGCAGTCACAGGCTTTGGCATTATTAAAAGTGAAACATTGTCTCGTTTTGAATGCCTCGATTTTGGTTGCATTCGTTCCAGTGCAAAAACAGAGTTTTATTTGCGTTTAAAAAATATTTATGATCGTGTAACTGACATCATCCTCAAGTACCAACCAGATTATATTGCCCTGGAAGATATTTTTTACAGCCGAAATGTAAAGTCGGCTCTGCAGCTTGGGCAGGCGAGAGGGGCAGCTATTCTTGCCTCCTTGAATACAAATAAAGCGATAAAGTCATATTCTCCCAGAGAAGTGAAACAGGCATTGACCGGTAACGGAGCTGCATCAAAGGAACAGGTGCAACGTATGGTTTTGAGAATGCTGGACATGAAAGAAGAAACTATTCCTCTGGATACTTCAGACGCCCTGGCAATTGCGATTTGTCACACAAACCGTTACTGGACGCAAAAACAAATGAGCAAGAGTCTTTCATGATCTCGTACGTTTGCGGTAAAATTGCGGCCAAAGCTCCGACGAGCATAACGATTGAAATCAACGGGTTTGGGCTGGAAATTCTTATCCCGCTTTCGACCTTTGAGGCTATCGGCGAGCCGGATGCTAACGTTCGTTTGTTGACCTACCTTCATGTGCGCGAGGATGCCCTCATTTTGTTTGGTTTTGCAACAGTTGAGGAAAAGGAACTTTTCCGCAATCTTTTATCCGTCTCCGGGATCGGGCCAAAACTTGCTCTCGGAATCATTTCCGGAAGCAAAATTCCGGAACTCTACAAAAATATCGCAGATGGGAATGAAGCTGCGCTGACAAGGGTGAAGGGCCTGGGGAAAAAAACGGCGCAACGTTTGATCATTGATTTGAAAGACAAGGCGGAAGCGCAGGTCGGGCGAATGGGTGATTTGGGAATTGTCGTATCTAAAGTCGCGCCGAATGTTATCGAAGAAGCGATGCTGGCCATGATGTCACTTGGGTATTCTCGCAACGAAGCAGAGAAAGCCATTTCCAAAGTTGTCCGAATTTCTGATGAAGGTATTTCAGTGGAAAAACTTGTGCGCGATGCGCTGAATGGCTAGCACTGAAAATTGAATTGAGACAGATTGGATTATAAAGAGAGAGCGACATATCCCGAGCCGTTGAACGGTGAGAATGAGATAGAACTCACGTTACGGCCTTTTAGCCTGGACGATTTCATTGGGCAAACAAAGCTAAAATCGAATTTAAAGATTTTTATTCGTGCGGCTTTGGAACGCGGCGAATCGCTCGATCATGTGATTTTTCACGGCCCGCCGGGTCTTGGCAAAACAACATTGGCCAATATCATTGCCCAGGAAATGGGCGCGAATATGCGAACGACATCAGGCCCTGCGCTGGAAAGACCTGCCGATCTGGCCGGTTTGCTCACCAATCTGAGTGAACGCGACGTGCTTTTCATAGATGAAATTCATCGTCTCAATCGTGTGATCGAAGAATATCTTTATCCGGCAATGGAAGATTACAAACTGGATATTATTATAGATAAAGGCGCTAATGCGAGGACGGTGCAACTCAAGCTGCCGAATTTTACCCTGGTTGGTGCGACAACGCGTGCCGGGCTGATCACATCACCCCTCAGATCTCGATTTGGCGTTTCGTTCCGTCTTAATTTTTATCCGCCGGAGGATTTGCAGCATATCGTTTTAAGATCGGCGAAAATATTAGAGTATGAAATTGACGGTGACGCTGCTTTGGAAATTGCCCGGCGATCACGGGGAACGCCACGGATTGCTAACAGGTTGCTGCGGCGTGTACGGGATTTTGCCCAAATTCAGGGTCGCAAAAAGATCGGCATGGAAATTGTGAATCATGCCTTGCTGCAAATGGATGTTGATGAACAGGGTTTGGATGAGATGGACAAACGCATCCTGCTATCGGTTATTGAAAAGTTTGGCGGCGGCCCGGTTGGGTTGAACACGTTGGCTGTTGCAATCGGGGAGGAGAGCGACACCATTGAAGAGTTGTACGAACCTTATCTTATTCAACAAGGGTTTCTAAATCGTACGCCTCGCGGCAGGGTTGCAACCGATCTTGCATTCAAACATTTTAAGCGAAAAAAAACTGGTTCTCAACAAGAGAATCTTTTTGGACTGTAAAATTTAAGCATGCTTTCAGAGCTGCTTCTTTAATCTAATAGAATTCAAATGGAGGTGACTGCGCGATGAAACTATCCGATTTTAAATACAATCTTCCGGAAAAATTAATTGCTCAGTATCCAAGCGATCAGAGAGAAAAATGTCGTCTCATGGTTTTGGACCGGGAAACGGGGACGGCGCAGGAAAAAGTTTTCGAGGATGCGATCGACTATATGGAAGAAGGCGATTGTCTCGTGCTTAATGAAACCAAAGTTTTTCCTGCCCGTCTGCAAGGCACGAAAGATAAAACAGATGCTAAAGTTGAAGTCTTTTTGCTGCGTGAACTGGAGCAAAGCCTTTGGGAAGTTTTAGTGAAACCCGCTCGAAAAGTAAGAGTCGGCAACAGACTTTCCATTGGCAAAGATTTGACCTGTGATGTCATTGACAACACTGTTTCAGGTGGTCGTGTGGTGCGCTTTAATTATGACGGTGATTTTTATGCAATGGTAGAAAAAATGGGGAAATCTCCGCTGCCGCCCTATATCAAGCGAGAGCCGGAGCCTCTGGATAAAGAGCGCTATCAGACGGTTTACGCCCGCGTGCGCGGAGCCGTTGCTGCGCCAACTGCCGGATTGCATTTTACGGAAAAAATGCTCAAAAAAATTGAGAAAAAAGGCGTCAAGGTTGTCAAGGTTGTATTGCATCTCGGCCTGGGTAGTTTTCGTCCTGTCGTTGTGGAAGACCTCGGTCGGCACAAAATGGATTCGGAATATTATGCCATTAGCGAAGAAGCTGCCGAGATAGTCAATGAAACCACAAGGAATAAAAAGCGTGTCATTGCTGTGGGGACGAGCGTGGTCCGCGCCCTTGAAACTGCCGTGACTTCGGAGGGCTGGGCAAAGTCGAGCAGTGGCTGGACGGATAAATTCATTTTCCCGCCCTATGATTTCAAGATTGTCAGCAGGCTCATCACGAATTTTCACTTGCCAAGCTCTACATTGCTTATGCTGGTTTCAGCTTTTGCAACGCGAGATCAGATTTTTAAGGCCTATCGTAAAGCGATCAGGGAAAAGTACAAGTTTTACAGCTATGGCGATGCAATGTTCATTTTGTAAAATGGAATTATTTTGAGTCATAAAGTTACTGCAATCATCGTGGCCGCCGGATCCGGAAAAAGATTTGGCGGTCAGGTGAAAAAGCAATTTATGGAAATAAATGGCAAACCGGTTCTGAGATATACATTGGAAAGATTCCAAACCTGTGATAAAATCGATGACATAAGTGTTGTTGTTCCTCAAGAGAGCATTCAATGGCTTACCCCCGAAATCCCCGATCGATGGGGAATTAGTAAAGTAAAAAACATCATTTCAGGAGGCACAGATCGTCAGGATTCTGTTTGGGCGGCGCTAAAGGAACTTGATGACGATGTAGAAATTGTAGCTGTGCACGATGGTGTGCGGCCTTTTATTGCCTCCGCAATGATCGCAAAACTTGTTGACGCAGCCGGAAAATATGGTGCCGCGCTTGTGGGCGTGAAACCAAAAGATACGATTAAACTCACGAGGGAAGCTGTCGTTATTGAAACGCTTGATCGCCGCAGTCTGGTGAGTGTACAAACGCCGCAAGTGTTCACAAGAGAGCTTCTTGTAAAAGCGTATCAAAAAGCCCGACTGGATGAGTATAAAAGTACGGACGACTCGGCGTTGGTTGAGAACCTGGGAGAGAAGGTGGTTGTTTTAGAAGGGAGTTATCAAAACATAAAAATCACTTCGCCCGAAGATATTTTAATCGCTGAAGCATTTTTAAATCGGAATGCAAATAAATGAGAATAGGACACGGCTTTGATGTTCATAAACTGGTACCAAAGCGGAAATTGATTATTGGTGGTGTGGATGTTCCATCAGATCGTGGCTCGCTTGGGCACTCAGATGCCGATGTCCTTTGTCATGCCATTGGCGACGCAATTTTGGGTGCTGCCAGCCTGGGTGATTTGGGTAAACATTTTCCCGACACAGATCCTCGTTTTGCCGGAATTTCGAGTTTGCTGTTATTGAAAAACATCGTTGATCTTTTGAAAAAGTGTTCTTTTAAAATACAGAATATAGATGCAACCGTTATTTTGCAAAAACCTAAAGTAGGGCCTTTTGTAGCTGAAATGCGAAAGAACATTGCACTGGCCGCGGGTTTGGCAGTCGAACAAGTTTCTGTCAAAGCAACAACAACCGAAGGCCTCGGATACACCGGCACCGGTAAGGGCATTGCAGCACATGCGGTTGTTTTAATTGAAAAAGAATAATAACATTTAAAATCTCCTGAAAGATGAAGAATGGCACTTTATGTCTATAATAGTTTGACAAGACGGAAAGAAAAATTTGAACCTCTTCACGAAGGCAGGGTGCATATTTACGTGTGTGGTCCGACTGTTTACGATTATCCCCATATTGGCCATGCGAAAAGTTACATATCGTTCGACATTGTTGTGCGCTACTTGCACTATTTGGGGTACAAAGTGCGCTATGTGCAAAATATCACGGATGTGGGGCATCTTCTTGATTCGGGAGAGGACCGTATACTAAAGGGCGCAAAACGCGAACGAGTGGAACCCATGGAACTGGTTGAGCGTTACACCCGCGCTTATTTTGAAGCAATGGATGCGCTCAATGTGCTGCGCCCGGATATATCGCCTCACGCTGCCGCCCATGTCCCGGAACAGATTGAACTTGTGGAAACCCTTCTCAAAAAAGGCTATGCTTACGAGGTGAACGGCTCAGTTTATTATGACGTAAGCAAATGGCCGGATTATGGCAAGCTTTCGGGGCGCAAGGTTGAAGAGCAGCAAGCCGGAGCCAGGCTGGAGGTGAATCCCGAGAAACATCATCCCGCCGATTTTGCTTTGTGGAAAAAAGCCGAACCGGAACATGTCATGCAATGGAACAGCCCCTGGGGACGCGGCTATCCGGGATGGCATATCGAATGCTCGACGATGTCCATGAAATATTTGGGAGAAACAATCGATATCCACGGCGGCGGTATGGAAAATCAGTTTCCTCACCATGAATGCGAAATTGCTCAAAGTGAAGCCGCCACGGGAAAACCGTTTGTAAAATACTGGATGCACAACAATATGGTGCTTGTTGATGGTGTCAAAATGAGTAAATCCCTTGGTAATTTTACGACCATATCACAGGCACTTGAAAAATACAGTGGAGAACAGATTCGTTTTTTTATTTTGCAAACGGGCTATCGCAGTCCGGTCGATTTTAGCGACGAAGCTGTCAAAGCGGCAGGGCAGGGTCTTGAGAAATTGCAAACGACCTTGCGGAATATCAAACAATATCTCGATCGGGCGAAAGATGGCGCGGAAGCCCCGGTCGTTACAGAACTTTGCGCAAAGTACAGGTCTCTTTTTGAAAAAGAAATGGACGATGATTTTAATACTCCTGCTGCAATAGGCCAGCTTTTTGAGTTTTCAAAAGAAATTAACAAACTCTTGTCGGCCGATGCGGGGCTATCAAAAGAATCTGTTGAGATTCTGTTTGCTACATATAAAGAATTATCACAAAATGTGCTGGGGTTGCTCAAAGAGGGTGGAGTCGAGCAGGTTTCGGTTTCTCCTTTTATTGATCTGCTGATTTCTCTGCGCAATGAATTACGACACCGAAAAGAGTGGGGTCTTGCAGACCAAATTCGGGACGAGTTGATGAAAAATGGCGTGATCATTGAAGATAAAAAAGGTGCAAGCCAGTGGCGGTTTAAGGAATAAGTGATCTTGCCAAAATAATCAAAAAAAGACTTGATTTTTCTGTTTATTTTTATAAATTATGTGGCTTTCTTTGTTTCACTATTTTCAAAGCCACCATAGCTCAGTAGGTAGAGCACCTCACTTGTAATGAGGCTGTCGCGGGTTCAATTCCTGCTGGTGGCTCGAAAAAAAAGATTTATGGGGAGGTTCCCGAGCGGCCAAAGGGAACAGACTGTAAATCTGTCGGCGAAGCCTTCGGAGGTTCGAATCCTCCCCTCCCCACATTTTTGTAGAATTGGGCTTATCGGTTTCAGGTGATATACTCGTAGTTCTGAGCCGATATTTTTTTGTCTGTGGCAAAGCTGAAAAGGTGGTGCTCTGCGGTAAGAGTTTTCCCGATGCGAATCGGGGTGGCCGTGTGTGCTCCAAAAATATTTTTAAGCGGGAGTAACTCAGTTGGCTAGAGTCACAGCCTTCCAAGCTGTTGGTCGCGGGTTCGAATCCCGTCTCCCGCTCTTACGGCTGCCCACGTAGCTCAGTCGGCAGAGCGCATCCTTGGTAAGGATGAGGTCACCGGTTCAATCCCGGTCGTGGGCTCGGAGTGAGAAAGTAAATCATAAACAATTGTTGGCTTTCTGGTGTCGATGCAAAAGGAGATTGCAATGGCAAAGGAAAAATTTGATCGTTCAAAGCCCCATGTCAACATTGGGACGATAGGTCACGTTGATCATGGCAAG
>JAADGR010000191.1:14538-16934 GCA_013152225.1 Calditrichota bacterium | reverse complement strand
TTCCGCGCAGCAACAATGCCCGGCTTTTGTCCCGAAATGATCCCTGCCTTGCGCATCGATTACGGCAAAGTGAATGAGCGCGTGCAATTTCTGAAAAAGAAACTGGATGCCGCAATCTCGGCAGACGTCCTGTTCCTGGTTGATGAAAAGCAAGAGTATCGCGTCCATTTTGACCTGCGCCATCGTCCGGCACACGCCAGCGGCGGGCGATTTCCCGAACCGGGCGTGGCCGGAAATGTACCCAGCGGAGAGACCTATATCGTTCCGTACGAAGGAGAAAAAGGAGAACCTTCGCAAACGAACGGTATTCTTCCCGTCCAGTTTGAGGACGAGATTGTTTTGTTCGAGATCAATGAAAATCGTGCCGTAAAAGTGACAAGCAGCGGAGAAATCAGCGATGAGCAGGCCAAGTATTTGCAAAGAGAACCGGCCTACGGCAACATGGCCGAACTTGGGTTTGGTGTTTTGGCGGATTTCGGCCTCAAACCCATCGGCGAAATCCTGCTGGACGAAAAGCTGGGATTCCACGTTGCTTTTGGCCGCAGCGAACATTTCGGCGGTGCCGTCGGGCCAAAGCAATTTTCATCCCCCACTGCCGTTGTCCACATTGACCGGATTTACATTCCCGAAATGCAGTCGCGAATCCGCGTGCAGTCGATTCATTTGAGCTATGACGCTCGGGAAAAAGAAATGCTTATGCAAAATGGAAAATATTTACAGTGGAGTTAACAGATGAAGAATTTATTTGCCGGAATTGACAGCTCAACACAAAGCACAAAATTGCTGGTCATTGATTACGACGCCGGGCAGGTTGTTTACAAAGATGCAGTGAACTATGATGATGAGCTGCCGCAGTACAACACAAAAAACGGCATTATCCAGGGACTCGGGGAGGGCGTCTCGGAATCAGATCCGATGATGTGGATTGAAGCGCTGGAAATATTGTTTTCGCGTTTGCAGCATTCGGCAATCGCCATCGAAAATATAAAATCAATTTCCGTTTCCGGCCAGCAGCACGGCCTCGTTTCGCTGGATGCGGACGGAAATCTGACCCGCCCGCGATCAAAATTATGGAATGATTTCAGCACGCAGCAAGAATGTGATGTGCTCACTGAAGCGGTTGGCGGCTCTGAGCGCATGATTGACGAAGTGGGCAATAGTCAGCGCACAGGGTACACAGCGGCCAAAATTTATCACCTGGCGCGACACGAACCGCAGGCCTTTGCAAAAACAACAACCTTTTTTCTTGTCCACAATTTCATCAACTGGTACCTCGCAGGCGGAAAGGACGGCGGCGTTCGCGTGATGGAACCGGGCGACACCTCCGGCATGGCGCTGTGGCATCCGGGCAAAGGAACCTGGTCGAAAAAAGTGATGGATGCCATTTCGCCCGATCTGCAAAATAAAATTCCACCGCTAAAGTCTTCCGATCAAAGCATTGGTTCTGTCGGAAAAAATCTGGTTGAAAAATACGGCTTTTCTCCCGATTGCACCATCGATGCCGGCAGCGGTGACAACATGTACGGTGCCGTCGGTACGGGTAACGTGGAACCCGGGATCGTGACCATCAGTTTGGGAACCAGCGGCACGGCGTACACGTTTCTGGAAAAAGCATACATCGATCCTTCGGGCGAGATCGCAGCATTCTGTGACAGCACCGGGCATCACCTGCCGCTTTTGTGTGTATCGAATCTTGCCAACGGCTACAATGCTGTGCTGGAGCAGTTTCATCTCACTCATGCTGAATTTAACGAGATTGTGAAAAATGTTCCAATGGGCAATGAAGGCCGACTGCTCATCCCCTGGTACATGGGCGAACGCACCCCGGATGTGCCGCAAGCAAGCCCGGTTTATTTTGGTTTTGGCCTGGATGAATTTACGCGCGAGAATCTCGCCCGCGCCGTACTGGAAGGCCACGTTCTCAATTTATACGATGGCTTCCGCAAAATGCCGGTGCAAGCCAGGGAAATCCGTCTCACCGGTGGGCTGGCGCAATCCGAGGCCTGGTGCCAAACCATCGCCGATATTTTTGAAGCGGAGACCGTACCCGTGGAAGGAGAAGGTGCCGCATTGGGAGCCGCACTGCATGCGGCCTGGGTGTATATGAAAGAAAACGGGACTGAACTAAAATTGGCAGATGTCGTTCGGCCTTTTGTCACTTTTGATGAAAGTAAACGTAAAAAACCTGACCCTGAAAACATGAAAATTTATCGGCAGCAAAAGCAGGTTTTTCAGGCTCTCAGTTTGCGGGTAAGAGGACAGCTTTCGGCAGCCGACCCGTTTGCACTGCGGGCGGAGATGATGAATGAGTCATTCGTAAAAAGTCCAAAAATGTCATTGCGAGCGAAGCGAAGCAATCTGGATGTCGACTAACATGCTGTTTTATAAAGATCGCT
>JAADGR010000191.1:0-14490 GCA_013152225.1 Calditrichota bacterium | reverse complement strand
AAGTTGAACTGGACTCCGGCGAAGCTGTGCGCGCCGAGGTGGGTGCGATGATGTACATGGAAAACGGAGACAGAAGACCGGAAAATGAAGATAGAAGACTGGGGAATGGAGAGTTGAAAAAACAAGTACCTTTATGTATGAACTAGAAACATTTAAAATTACTTTTCCTGGAAACCGTCAGGCGCTTACACTCAGGGCTGGTGTGGATTGTGATCCCGCGGAATTAGTCTCCGCCTTAAAACTGCCAAAAGCTGAGGGCGTTATACTCCTGGTCGGGGGGGCCGGTTTTGCATCACCTGAAGCATTGAAACGCATGTCGGCATTTTTTGACGCTCTGGCGGAAGTACTGGTCAGACGGAACATTACCGTAATTGACGGCGGGACCAATGCGGGCGTGATGGCATTGATGGGTCGTGCACTTGCAGAAAAAGGAAGGCGCGCACCGCACATCGGCGTTTTACCGGCAAAAGCGCAAGTCGATGAGAGCGGTCTGTTGGCCGAGGAAATCCCCGAACCGCACCACTCTCATTTTGTGCTCATAAACAGCAATCAGTGGGGCGATGAAACGATGGTAATGAATTCACTTGCACATCTTATCGCTGGGAATGCACCCGTATTAGTTTTTCTTGTGAATGGCGGACAGATCGCATTGAAAGAAATTGAATTGAGCATCCACAAAGGATATGATATTATCATCGTTCGCGGCAGCGGACGATTAGCTGATGAAATTGCCGAACAAGTAATGCATCCGGCTTCAAATCGGCGAGAAATCATTAATAAAATTGCTGAAAAAGGCAAATTCACGTTGGTACCGCTTTCAGCATCTCTGGAAGAAATTGAAAATGTTTTTTCACAGAAATTGAGAGGGTAGCATGGCAAAAAAATCAAGGTACCTTGACTGGATGAAAAGCGAAATGACAACCATCATCGAAAAACTCGATCTGGATGAATCTCAAAATCGGTTCATGCGTTCCCGCTGGCTCGACCAGGTTTTGTGGATGGAAGGAAAAGCCGCCAAGTCGCAAAGGCCCTATTATGCGCTTCGCCTGATTGTCATTATCGGCGGTATTATTGTTCCGGCTTTGGTAAGTTTGCAATTCGATCCGAGTATACAAATTATTATCCGCTGGATCACGTTTGGTCTCAGTCTTTGCGTTGCCATTAGTGCGGCAGTTGAAGGATTTTTCAATTACGGCAAGCGCTGGCAGCACTACCGCAGCACCGTGGAACTTTTAAAAAGTGAGGGCTGGCAATTTTTCCAAATGAGCGGCAACTATAGAAATTACGATAGCCATTCCAAAGCATATCCCGAATTTGCGGAACGGGTGGAAAACATCCTAAGACAGGACGTCCAGGTTTATATTCGCGATATTGCAAAGGAAAAAGAAGATAAGAGCAAGGGTGTGCAGGGAACAGTTGGGATTTAGTGAGCTAATTTGGCGAATATCAGTCATTTTGCAGGATATAAACAGGCCGGATATCCGCGGCCAATTCACCAAGATGCTTGCAGCATGACATCAGGCGGTTTTGAAAATAAGAATGGCAATGATTCCCGGTTTTAATTCAAATCAGCCCCAGATGTCATTCTGAAAGAATCCTGGCGGAATTGCAAAAAATATTGCAATTGTGGCAAGTGTAGGCTTTTGCTGCCAATCCATCAAGATGCTTGCAGCATGACATCAGGCGGTTTTGAGAATAAGTATGACAATGATTCCCGTTTTTAATTCAAATCAGCCCCAGATGTCATTCTGAAAGAATCCTGGCGGAATTACGAAAAATATTGCAACAGGAAAATATAATTGAAAAATGCAAATTTTCTCTGCCAAGCCACCAAGATGCTTACAGCATGACATCAGGCGATTTTGAGAATAAGCATAACAATGCTTCCCGTTTTTGATCAAAATCAGCCAAAAGATGTCATTCTGAAAGAATCTTTGTGGGATAACAAAAAATATTGTAACTGTAACAAGTGCCGGTTTTCTCTGACAACCCAACAAGTTGGGTACAGCTTGCCAGGTAGTGGTTGGTAATACTTTTTTAAGTGATTGCTGTTAGCTTGTCTCCGACACAAAACTGTATTTCATTCGAGGGACCCGCATGAATGATTATTATGTATATATCACCACAAACCCTGGTAAAACCGTGCTATATACTGGTGTAACTAACGATTTGAGACGCAGACTCTTTGAACATTTCCAAAACAGGGGAAAGAAAACAAGTTTTGCAGGAAGATATTATTGTTATAAATTAGTGTACTTTGAACAATTCTCCGATATTAACGAAGCAATAGCCAGAGAAAAAGAAATCAAATCATTAACCAGGAAAAAGAAAGAAAAATTAATTGCGGATAAAAATCCAAATTGGAATTTTTATACATTCTAATTTTTTATTCACCCGCAAAAGAAATGCGAATAATACAAAAAAATTTTTGCCAATCCAACAAGATGCTTACAGCATGACATCAGGCGGTTTTGAGAATAAGCATGATAATGATTCTTGTTTTTAACCCGACTCAGCCCAAAGATGTCATCCTGAAAGAATCTTGGCGGAATTAAGGAAAATATGTTATGGGAGAGCAAGAATTGAAAAACCTTATGTTTTGTTTACCGAACGGCCAGGATATTTGCGGAACAAAAGCCCGGCAATTGATAAAAAGCAAAGTACTCGTTATTTCTTATCCGTAATTTTAAAACCCACTCAACCTTCCATTTAACGGAGGCAAAAAAATGGAAAAACGACCCGGTAAACTCATGCCCTCGATTTGGGGTGGTCTTCTCATCGGTTTTATCAGTGGTGTGCCATTCCTGGCATGGCTCAATTGTTCATGCTGCATCGGAGTTATGGCAGGGGGAATTCTTGCTGCTTACTTGTACCGAAATGATCTCGATCCCGGCCAGCCCATGGAAATGTCCGACGGCGCGGCATTGGGACTGTTGTCCGGAATTTTCGGCGCCGTCATCGGGGCTATTTTAAACACCTTTTGGGGCAGCATGAGCGTAAATTTCATTTACAAAATGTCCCAAAACATCAATAGCCCTCAATTAAATAATTGGCTGAATCAGATAAATCCCATCATGCTGGAGCGCGGGTTATTCATTTTCAAGTTTTTATCTGATTTTGTCATCTTTTGCATCTTTGGTTTAATTGGCGGTTTAATCGGCGTTTCAATCTTTGGAAAAGCCAAAGAATCCGCCAAAGCTGCTTAAGAAAACGCATCGTTTTTCTGCATGTATGAAAAAATTGTAAAATTCCTGCAACAAAAAGGTGCGCCGGCGTCATCAACCGAATTGGTGGAAAAAGTGCTCAAGATTCGCGACGCACAGCCAAATGTCGCGGAAAAGCTGGTCGGCTCGATCGTCCGGGATGGTGAAAATGTCTATTACACCAAAAACGGGCAGTGGGCTATGGCTGAATCAGATCATCCTGACATTCATTCCTTCGTCCTCATTTCCGCGTTACCGGAAAGAGTCAACTTTTGGACAGAATGGCAGGCCATCGGCTTAATGAGAATACAAAACGAGCAGGAAATCGATCGGTTGGTTTTGAACCGAAGAATTGATCCCACATTAAACGGTTATGCAGATTTTATCCCGCCCCTCGAAAAAGCAGGACAGTTCATCCACAATGACACGCTCATTTTTGACGGCATTGGCAATCAAATGTCCATGTTTTCACGAGCCATGTTTGATATTATTGGTTTCAACATAGAAAACCAAAAGCTTTCATTGAGATTGTTCGCGAAACGATTATTCCCTGGCGAAAAAATACAGACCTCGTCACATTTGTCAGATTTGCTGGCTCTCCGCGCTTTCGACGATGCGACACCTGCTCTCCGCCTCGAATTATTAATGGAACAGTTCAACGCCATCACTCATTTATTGCAGGAGCGCGGTATCGATCAATTATCCCAACTGATCAGCTTTTACGAAGGTGAAAAACATCGCCTTGATTTTTCAAAATATCATTTCGATCAGGAGTTTATCGGGAATCTTCCTTCTTCCCCCGGCTGCTACATCATGAAAAATGTGAGCGGTCATGTCATCTATGTGGGCAAAGCTAAAAACCTGAACCAGAGAGTTCGTTCGTATTTTTCAGAAACAGCCGAAGCAGATGAAAAGCTGGCCCGCATTCGCAAGGAAATCCACGACCTCGAAATCCGGCAAACCGGCTCTGAACTGGAGGCTCTTTTGCTGGAGCAAAAACTCATTCGCAAATTTCATCCACCGATTAATACACAGTTTGAAATCCATCCTCGCCTCTACAGACAAAAATTACGTTACAGCCAGATGCTTATTTTACCATCACTCCGGGACGAGTTTGTCAAACTCTATTTTCTCCACCCCGATTTTGGATTGAACGAGCACAATCTTTCCAGGGATTTTTCAAATTCGCACGAAATAAAAAATGCAATTGAAAAATTCTTTTTTCATTCCCGCGGATTTAAAGCAGATGATGGCACCAGAGAAATCCTCGAGATTGCAATGAGCTGGCTTTCTCTGAACGAAGATCGTGTTACAAATATTGATATGCGCCGGGTTTCCACAGCGGATGAAACCATGCGTATTTTAAAAGACCATCTTGTTACTTTTTCATCCGATAATTCAAAAACGATACACTATTGAACCCGACCACCTTATGCGCAAACACATTAAATTACTTTTCCTGATCATATTTTTCGACCTGGCCGCTTTTACGATTCACGCAGAGCAGCTTTTCTATTCTCTCAGCATCGACCAGGAATTGTACGAGCGTTTTAACGTCACCATCCACATAAAAAACACGGACAGAACCAGACTGGTTTTTTCAATGCCGATCTGGCTCCCCGGCTCTTATTACGTGGAAAATTTTGGCAAGAATGTCCTGGATTTCAAAGCAACAAATGATACCGGCGACCCGGTTCGTGCCATACAACTTTCGCAAAACGACTGGGAAGTTCTGAGCGAAGGCGTTCACAATCTCGTCGTGAACTATAAAGTTCAGGCCAAAGATCATGGTTTCATGGGGCCGGCGCTGGATTCATTGGGCGCGCTGGTACAGGGCGCCTCCACATGGATGACTGTTCGCGGTCTTGCAAATCTGCCGCGCACAGTGCACATCACGCCCGCGGATTCCTGGCAAATTGCGACCGGTCTTGAGCCGACAGTCGATCTGCAGGAATTCAAATGTCAAAATTATGATGAATTGGCAGACTGTCCTATCCTCATGGGACATTTGATTGACACAACATTTTTTTACCTGGGAAAACCGCACGAAATATATTTTCGCGGGGAAGCGGATTTCAGTCTGGCAGAATTTACGGCCATGGTAGAAAAAATTGTCCGTTATCAAACCGGCCTTTTCGGCGGCGCACCATACAAACGATATGTTTTTCAATACACCATTCTGCCGGGACACAAAGGCGGCGGCGGTCTTGAACACAGGAACTCTACTTCTATCGGCCTTTCTGCACTAAAACTTTTGGCAGATGTAAATTCCGCCGCCAACATCACGGCACATGAATATTTTCATCTCTGGAACGTCAAGCGCATCACCAGTAACCGGCTTCTTCCCCTGAGATATGACCGCGAAGCGCGCATGCAATCCCTTTGGTGGCTTGAAGGAGTAACGAGCTATTATGCCGACTTGACACTCGTGCGAACCGGCATCTGGTCTGTCCGTGATTTTCTCGATGACCAGGAAAAAGAAATAAAGTTTTTGCTGAATAATCCTGATCGCCACAATACCAGCGTAGCCCAGGCCAGTTGGGATATTTGGGAAAACGGTTATTTCAGCAGTAAAATCTCTTATTACAACAAGGGCATGCTGGTAGGTCTTTTGCTCGATGTTATGGTTCGCAAAGTCACGGCAAACAGAAAATCATTAGACGATGTGTTGCGCTATCTTTACAAAAATTATGCGCAGCAAGGAAAAGGCTTTGCCGATGACGATCTGCAAGCTGTTATCGAAAAGCTGACGCAAAAAGATTTTGGCCCGTTTTTTGATCGCTATATTACCGGCCTCGTCGAATTACCATTTCGGGACGTGCTGGCCTTGGCGGGTTTGGATGTGCAGATCAACATGCAGGACTATCCGACGATTGGGCCGGTTCGCTTTCTCGGCAAGAAAAATCGTATCTTCTCCATTGACGCAAACAGCGCCGCTGCAAAAGCAGGCCTTCGCCGCGATGATCAGTTGGTTTGGGCCGATGGGAAAAAGATCACCGGCGACGAAATGCTGGCAAAAATGATCAGCAAAAAAAAGCCGGGAGACATTCTCACGGTAAAAGCCAAAAGAGACGGCGTTCTTATTACTTTTGAGGTGGCGATAAAAAACGAACAAAAAGCCGGTTGCAGCATCGATCTGCTAAAAAACGCTTCTGATGAACAGATCAAAATTCGTAACGGTCTATTGAACGGAAAATAGTGTTCACTTTAAAAATCAAAATTTTCGTATTCTTTCTTCTTCTCATCCTTTTTCGATTTGCTCCGTTACATTCTCAAACGGAGACGGGAGAGATTCCATCGCCAAAAGAGTTTTCAGGATTCACTCCCGGTGCTGATTTTCACATTGCAAATTATACACAAATTCTTTCGTATTTTCGCATGCTGGATAAAAAGTCGGATCGAATCAGAATCGAGGAAATGGGCCCGACCACTGAGGACCGTCCACTGATTTTGGCAATCATTTCTTCGCCGCAAAATCTTTTGCACTCCCAACAGATCATCGAAAACAGGCGAAAATTAGCTGATCCGCGTACAATTGACAAGGAACAGGCAAAGGAACTCTTATGCACCGGCAAAGTTCTTGTGTCAATCAATTGCTCCATTCACCCCAAAGAAATCGGCCCGGGGCAAATGTCGATGCAACTGGCATATCGTCTTGCAACCGGTAACACTGAAGAAATCAAAACCATACTCGACAATGTTGTCGTTCTTCTTATTCCTGTGCACAATCCCGATGGTTTGGACAAAGTGGCTGCATGGTATGATGAATACAGAGGTACAGAATACGAAGCAGGCCCTCTCCCCTTTTTAGGCCAGAAATACTGCGGCCACGACATCAATCGTGACTGGATTGCGCTCACGCAGAATGAAACCCGCCTCACTGTAGAAAAAGTGTACAATGTCTGGCAGCCGCACATTGTTTTCGATTTGCATCAGATGGGTGCCCGGGGCGCGCGACTGTTTCTTCCCCCTTATACCGATCCCTATGACGAGATGATCGACCCCATCCTTCAAGCACAAATGGCCGAATTGGGCGCCGCGGTTACCGCCGATCTTACAGCCGCAGGAAAACGCGGTGTTGCCAACAATATAAAGTATGATGCCTATTCACCCGCACGCGCGTATATCAACTATCACGGCGGAATTCGTTTTCTGGGAGAAATTGCCTCCTGCCGTTTGGCTTCTCCGATCACCATTAACCCGGGCCAATTTCAGGTGACACATTTTTTTGATCCTGCAAAACGTTCATGGCGGCAACCGTCCCCGTGGCCGGGTGGAACCTGGCGTTTGGCAAATATCGTTGATTATGCGCAGCAGGCATCCCTTTCCATTTTAAGATACGCTGCGCACAACCGTCAGAACTGGCTGGAGCAATCATACCGTTCGGCGATCAAGTCTGTCTCCCCTGGTGATGACAAACCCACATTTTTAATTTCCCCCCAACAGCACGATCCTTTCGCAGTGTGCGAATTGCTGAAAATCCTCCGGCGAGGCATGGTCGAAATATACCGGGCAAAAAATGATTTTGTCGTTGATGATACAAACTATCCTGCAGGCACCATTGTTCTTCCCGCGGCACAGCCGGCAGGAGCTTATCTGCGGACTTTGTTCGAAGTTCGGCCATACCCTTCTGTTGACAAGAATGGAAAATCTGTTCCCGTGCATCCTTATGATGTAACGGCATACAATCTCCCACTCTTTTTCGGTGTTGCTGCAAAAAGGACATTTTCTAAAATAAATGCAAATTTGGAATACCTAAATCAGATCGCGCCTTTACGCGGCCGGATCAATGGAACCTCCCATGGCAAGGGATATTTCCTGGAATATAACAGCAATCAGGCGGTTAAGGTATTACAATGGCTTTATGACAAATCGACCGATATCTTTTGGTTGGCCGATACGGTTCGAGTCGATGGAAAAGTTTTTCAACCCGGCACAATTTGGATCAATTTTTCTGCCGCCAGTTTAATCCAAAAAGTCACAAATGAATTTTCATTGAACCTTTGGTATGCGGACAACCTGAAGAATGTGAAAAAATATCGCCTGCGCAAACCGCGCGTCGCACTGTATCAAAGCAATGTTGCTTCAACGGACGAAGGATGGACGCGATATATATTTGAGACTTTTGGCATAGACTATGTAACAGTCAAAAATGCAGACATTAAAAAAGGGGCTTTGCACAAAAGATTCGACGCCATTCTGTTGCCCGATCAATCAAAAAAAATCATTGTCAATGGATGGGATTCGAGCGTTATCCCGCCACAGTTCTGCGGCGGCATTGGCTTGACCGGTGTGGAAAGTTTAAAACAATTTGTTAACGATGGCGGAACATTAGTTGCCCTGAACCGTGCGACATCTTTACCAATCGATTATTTTCATCTTCATGTAATAAATGCGACCACAGGATTCAGTACCTCTGAATATAACGTGCCGGGTTCTCTGCTTAAAATTATTATCAATAACACACAACCTTTGGGTTACGGTTTGCCGAAAAAAATAGCTGTTTTTAACGATCAGAGTCCTGCCTTTTTGTCTTCAAAAAAAGAAACGATTGGCTCTTATCCCGGCGAAAGACTGCTTTTAAATGGCTGGCTGGACGGAGAAAAAAAATTAATTCAAAAAAGTGCGATTGTGGAAATTTCTATGGGGAAAGGTGTTGTTATTCTTTCCGGATGTCGTCCGCAATTCCGGGCGCTTTCGCAGGGAACGTACAAATTGATCTTTAATGCGCTCATAAAAAGCAGCGCGAAAAAGGTTAATTTCAAAAAGTGAGGTGAATGATGGCCGGAAAACCCAGTCCGTTTGTGCAAGCGAATGGACCCTGGATTATAAGAAAGGCCCTGTCAGATTATTTGCGCGCTAAAAATATGTTTGACAATATGGATCGTGAAATATCGACCGGAAGAGATATCTCTTTCGATTATTTAAAAAAACTTTCGGATATACTTTATACAATAAAAGAAGATTTATATCTCATTTTCAAACGCGTTATCGATCCCCTGGAACGAAAATTTGAAAAAGCTGCCAAAATAACACCGAACGACAATGAAATCGAATTTATTAATAATGCGGGACTTTTATTTCACAAAGCAACGGTTGCCCGCGAATTGAAATATGTAATGGAGTATTATGCCACGGACAGCAAGGATTACAAACATACAAAAGATTCTCTGGACATATACTGGATAAGAATCAAAGAACTATTCGATGATGGTATTGAAATGATAAAACATCTCCTTGTGGAATATAGCAAAAATATTATTATTCTAGAGTTCCTTTTGGAAAAGGAACGGTATGTAACTGAAGCCCTTGGCGAAAGTCTCGATACGCTATTGCAACGAATTGAAGCCAAAGAACAATTCGACGATGCGTATGTACGGGTTGGGAAATATTGTCTCGAAAGCGGCTGGCGCGACCGGGCGAAAAAATATTTTGGAGAAGCACTGAAAATTAATCCGAAAAATGTGGAAGCCGGTAAATTATTGGCGCAGCCCGGATATTTCAGATTATGAGGCAAAACAAGTCATAGACAGTAAATTCTCATTGCTTTCTATTTGAAAATAGAGTAATTTTTAGTGAATGTATTAAACAAAAAAAATGTTACAACAATGAACAGGAAAAAGGAGGAAGACATGCAAATCAAAGATCAAATGCAAGGCGATGTAGCGATCATCGAGTTAAAAGGAAAATTAATGGGTGGATCGGAAACAATGGAAATTCATGAAAAGGTTAAAGAACTTATTTCCAAAGACGTAAAAAAAGTTGTGATCGACCTGGGCAAAGTGTCATGGATGAACAGTACCGGCCTGGGCGCGCTCATGGGTTCCATGACTTCTTTAAGACATGTCGATGGAGATTTGAAACTTGCAAGGGTAACAGAAAAAGTTAAAAGCTTGTTCATGGTCACAAAGCTTATCACTATTTTTGATACCTTTGAAAGTATTGACGAAGCTGTAGAGGCTTTTAGCAAATAATCGCTTATTGCGATATTGCAAGTTGTATTCTGAAAGGATATCTTATGAAGTTGAAGACAATTTTTTCAAAAACAGCGCTGATGGCGGGCATATTGTCCATGCTGGTAATCAAACTGATGGCCGGGCCGCCCCCTCCGACGGCAAAGCCCAAAAGAACTTTTTCTCCTGTTGAAATTCCTGCAAGTTCGTTTTCTGATTTTGATACCTTTGACGGCGCAGCATTAAAAAATGTGGTTCTTTTTTCATACGATGCCGATAGCAGTAAATGGCATTATGTTCCATCACAAATTGACGATCGCGATGAAGATGGTGATTATTTCGCGGATCGCGACAGCGTCTTCGAAACGACGGATGAACTGGTTTTCATGGCAATTGCGGCGGGTGATCTGGCACCGCTCGACGCGTGGATTGACGAACCAACGTCAAAAAATTATCCTCGATACCAGATTACTTTAACGGATGATGTGTCCGAAAAGACCAATTACGTGTATGTCTTCCGCACCGATGATCCGATGTTTTTTAATGACACAACAGATTACGTCCAATATTTTGGCAGCAGTGATCCACGGCCGGATAGAGTGCTTACCGACAATTACGAGCTCAGCCATGATAACGAAGGCTTGTGGACAAATTTAAATATCCGTCCGGCAGCCGGAGGTACCGGCGAGGACATTCTGGATCGAATGAAACTTCGGCTCAAGGGAAAAGCTAAAATCGAAGAGTTGGGCGGAATCGAAATTACGCTGGATGTCAATGAAAGCCACATAATTAAAGACAAACCGCCGGATATTGTCGATGGCAAGATTCGCGTTATCCGGAGATGGAACATCAAGATTTCCTATCCGGTACCGGAGTTGGGCGGGCAAAAAATAGAAACAGACCCGTCATCTTTCACTTTCAAGTATTACTCCTACTCTTCCGATTTTGGCAGCGACACTTTTTCCATGCCGGATTACGTCACACTGGATCTGGTGAGAATGTCTTTCGATCTTGATCCTACAGCTTATGGCATGCTTATGTTCGCGCCCAATATTTTGACCGAGTATCAATTCGGCGTGTTCATTGATAATCAAGATGATTTAGGCATCCCGCGCAATCTGGACATCCCCGGATGGAACTGGTGGATGCAAACCGGTAAGCCCGGCACAATTATCACCCAATCCTATTTACCGGAAATCGGTTCGAAGCAATATTTGTATTACAAAGACAGCCCGAATGGAACGAACGACGGCACCTCGGATACCGGCTATGACGGATCATGGGGTGATACGGGAGTCAAGTTTCTTGGCCCGGGTATCACAGGTGCTATTCCCCTTTCTGCGCAATTATTTTTCTTTGGTCCTGATATTTCCGCGGACAGCGCCGAAGTTGTGCGCTCATTTATGGAAAATCCTCTCAAAACCGGAGTTGTGCAGAATGATACAATTCCACCGGCAATAATTACCGACCTGACAGCATACAATGTGACGGATTCTACGATCGCCCTAAACTGGACTGCTCCCGGTGATGATGGTATGACCGGCGGACCGGCATCTCATTATATTTTCAGGTATAATACAGTACCACCCGGTGAAAATATCTGGGATTGGTGGAGTGATCCAACGACAGTTACCTTTAGTCCTATGCCAAAACCTCTGGCACCAGGTCAGAAAGATACTTTATATGTTGAAGGCTTGCAAAAAAATGTAACCTATTATTTTGTCATTCGGACGGGAGATGAAATTATTAACTGGGCATATCCTTCACAAGCCTCTCTGGGAACAACCACCCCTGTCGAGCTGTCTTCGTTTACCGCCAGCACATCCCAAAACGGCGTTCTGCTGGAATGGACGACGGCCAGCGAAACGAACAATCTTGGCTTTGAGATTGAGCGCAAACTTCAGAAAAAGGATACCTGGCAAAAAATCGGCTTTGTGCGCGGTGCCGGAACAACAAATGAAGAAAAAAATTATACGTTCCGGGATTCTCCTGATCAGATCGGCACATTGAACTATCGACTCAAGCAAATCGATACCGACGGAAAGTTTGAATACTCTCAGATTATGTCGGCCAAAGTCGAAGCGCCGTCGCGGTTTTATTTAGCTCAGAATTTTCCCAATCCGTTTAACCCGACGACAACGATCCATTTTCAGCTTCCGTCCTCCGCTTCAGGAACGATGGAATTAGCTGTTTTTGATCTGCTGGGACGCAAAGTCCGCACGCTGGCCAATAAACCTGCTACTCCGGGTTTCTATCAGATGGAATGGGACGGACGCGACGATGAGGGTCTTCAGGTCAGTTCCGGTGTTTATATTTATGTTCTTCGCGCCGGCAAACTTGCTTTCTCGAAAAAAATGGTGAAACTTCAATAGACTCGATAGTTTTGGAGTCATCTCAAAAAAACAAACAGGTGAAAGTACTGTTCTCTTGATATATCAGTTCTTTCACCTGTTTTCTATGCAGGTAACAACAACACCAGCTTTTACTCTCCCCGAAATATTATTGATCTGCTCTGCTGCAAAGTAAAAAATCCTTGTTTTTTTGCTTACATTGAATTATTATGCGATTTATTTAGACTTCGATTTCCAATTATCAGAGGAGAAAGACTATGCCCACTTCCAGACATACCTGGTCATTTCCAACGCACATCGAATACGGTCCGGGCGCTGTAAAAGATCTTGCCGGAATCGTCAAGCAAGCCGGCTTAAAAAAAGGATTACTTGTGACAGATAAAGGCCTCGAGAAAGTTGGTCTGCCCAATGCTCTAAGCCAACATTTTACCAATGAAGGAATGGAACTTTTAACATTCAGCAATGTGAAATCAAATCCGACTGACGACAATGTTTATGCAGGAAGCAAACTTTATAAAGAGAGCGGTGCGGAATTTATTGTTGCCCTCGGCGGCGGTTCTCCAATCGACGTGGCAAAAGTGATCAAACTTTTGGCAACACACGAAGGACCATTGGAACAATACGACGATATGAAAGGCGGCTCAAATTTAATTAAAAACAATATGCCGCCAGTTTATGCAATTCCGACAACCGCCGGAACCGGCAGCGAAGTCGGCCGAAGCAGCGTCATCACTTTGAAAAGCACAAACAAAAAAACGATCATTTTTTCGCCCTATTTTATGCCGACAATCGCTGCGCTCGATCCGGAATATACGGTCTCGCTTCCGCCAAAACTAACAGCGGCAACAGGCGTCGACGCTTTTGTTCACAATATCGAAGCTTATCTCATAGATGATTTTCATCCCTTCGCTGATGGTCTGGCAAAAGAAGGAATCCTTCGTTCTTTTAAAAACCTGCCAACGGCTGTAAAAAACGGCCAGGACATTGCCGCACGCGGCGAAATGCTGGTGGCCTCCTCAATGGGCGCTACGGCTTTTCAAAAGGGTCTCGGCGTTAACCACTCGATTGCGCATGCTCTCGGCGTTTTTTACGACACACATCATGGCCTTGCCAACGCCTCAGTGCTGGTGGAAGTGCTCAAATTCAATCTTGGAAACGAAATCGTCCGCAATAAAATGGCCGCTTTGGGCGAAATGTTCGGCAGCAAAAACGATGCGGATGCAGTGGTCGAAACAATAAAGGATTGGCTGCTTTCCATCGACATGCCCACCGACGTCAAAGGGATCGGCATTAAAACAGAAGACTTGCCCGCCATCGAGGAATATGCTCTCGAAGATCCGTGCTGCCCAATGAATCCACAAAAAGTGGAAAAAGGCGACGTGACCAGAATCTTGCAGAATATTCTATAAAATAAAGCGAGAGCAGAAAAAGCATGGCAGGAAAAATTAAAGCAATTACATTTGATTTATGGGACACAGTTTTCATCGATGATTCCGACGAACCGAAGCGAAAGGCTGCGGGCAGACCTCCCAAACCGGTGGAGCGGCGCCAACTCATCAAAGCATTTCTTGATCGGCAAACACCCGTATCACAGGAAACCGTTAATGTTGTTTATGACACAGTGGATGCGGCATTCAAAAAAGTCTGGCACGACCAGCACTTTACCTGGTGCGTGGCCGATCGGCTTGCAATTATTTTAAAAGGCCTGGGGCGTGCGCTTCCGGAGAATGAATTTAACGAACTTGTACGCTTACACGAAGAGATGGAACTGGAATTCCGTCCGGATTTTGTCCCGGGAGTTCATGATGCGATTAAGACACTGCATCAAAATTATAAACTCGGCGTAATTTCCGACACAATTTTCAGTCCGGGAAGAGCACTGCGAATTTTACTAAAAGACGAAGGCCTCCTGGATTATTTCGACGTCTTTGTCTTTTCAGATGAAATCGGCTGTTCCAAGCCGGAGGAACGTATTTTTCGTGC
>JAADGR010000348.1 GCA_013152225.1 Calditrichota bacterium | reverse complement strand
TAAAAGACGAAGGCCTCCTGGATTATTTCGACGTCTTTGTCTTTTCAGATGAAATCGGCTGTTCCAAGCCGGAGGAACGTATTTTTCGTGCAGCTTTTGATCAATTTGACATCGAGCCGCAAGAACTCGTGCACCTTGGAGATCGTGAGCACAATGACATCAAAGGCGCGCACAGAATTGGAGCACATGCCATATTATGCATCGCAGCCATTGACCGCAGAAGCAATGGAACGGAAGCGGAAGCAGTTTTCAACAATTATCGACAACTCGCAGAAATCATAGACACACTAAATTCTTAAAGAGGGAAAATGGCTCAATTACGTTACCTGATAATAGATGGATATCCAAAACAAAGCAGAGATCAGTTTGATCAGGTAGGAATGACACTGGCAGGACAACTCTATGCATATCTGTTGCTCAAATACCAGCCGGACGCTCGCTACGACATAATGTATGCCAGCGATCCGGGAGTAGAACTACCGGAAGAGAAGGGCCTTGAACAATATGCCGGCGTGATCTGGCCGGGATGCAATCTCACAGTTTACCACGACCACGACGAACGCGTTGTCAAAATGGTTAACCTTTCTAAAAGAAGCTACGAAACGGGCGTTCCACAATTCGGTAGTTGCTGGGGCGTTCAGATAGCTGTTTATGCAGCAGGCGGAGAAGTCAAACCCAACCCAAAAGGCCGGGAGATGGGCATCGCCAGAAAAATCCATCTTACGGAAGAAGGGTTGAAACATCCCATGTACGATGGCAAGCCGCCGGACGGCTTTATCAGTCACGATGACGAAATTACGAAACTGCCGGAAGGTGCAAAGTGGCTGGCAACGAATGACTTTACACGTATCCAGGCTGTAAGCGTAAAACACAAAAACGGCATTTTCTGGGCAACGCAGTATCACCCGGAATATAATCTGCGCGAGGTCGCGCGCCTCATCGTCGCCAGAGAAAAAAAACTTAAAAAAATGGGTCTTTTTGATAACAATAATGATTTTGTCGACTATGTTAAAAAGCTGGAAGCCCTCGCAAAGGACCCCGGTCGAAAAGATATCCGTTGGCAACTGGCCATCGATGATGATTTGATTTCCGAGTCGATTATACAATGTGAATTTTCAAACTGGCTTAAAAAAATTGTTACGCCCCTGTCAAAGGGCGAAGAGCCGGAATCAGGTTCATTTTAACAAAAGATTAACAGCATCTCGGGACTAAAAATGACAAAATTCAAAGTCGGAATTGTTGGCGTTGGAAAGCTTGGTAATTACCACTGCAATTCGCTGTCCCAAAGGCAGGATGCAGAACTGGTCGGTGTTTACGATATTGACAAAGAACAGCGCAAAAAAACTGCCGAAAAATATCACTGCCTTTCATTTGAAAATTATGCCGATCTTGTTTCATCCGTCGATGTTGTCGGGGTGATTGTGCCGACATCCTATCATTCGCAAGTGACGCGAATGGCCATCGAGGCGGGAAAGCCGGTATTTGTTGAAAAACCCATCGCTGCCAGTATTGTGGAAGCAGACGAGATGGTCAGATTGGCCGAACGAAAACATGTGCCGCTCCAAGTCGGGCACATCGAGCGATTCAACCCGGCCATCCGGGCTTTGGACGGTTTCGATCTCAGACCAAAATTCATCGAATCGCACCGCCTTGCGCCGTTCGATCCGCGCGGCACAGACGTCGCCGTTGTCCTTGATTTGATGATACACGACATTGATATCATTTTAAGCCTTGTCAAAAGCAATCCCGTTCACATTGATGCCAGTGGCGTCGCGGTTATTTCGGATAAAGTGGACATTGCCAATGCACGGCTCCAGTTTGAAAACGGCTGCGTGGCAAACGTAACGTCCAGTCGAATTTCCCAGCGAAAGATGCGCAAGATGCGCCTTTTTCAGCGGGACTCGTACATTTCAATAGATTTCCTGCAAAAGCTGACGGAAATTTTTCGGCTGCAGGATGCCGGTGACGAGAATGCCGACACAGTCGTCCTCGGCCAAATTGAAAAAGGAAAACACCGCCGGCATATCATTTACGATAAACCGGAAACGCCCGGCGACGATGCAATGCAAGCGGAATGGACAAGTTTTTTTAGCGCTATAAGAAAAGGAACGCGCCCTATAGTCAGCGGAGAAGACGGCCTGAATGCATTACGAATCGCGACTGAAATTACAAACCTTATAGCAGGACGAGAACGCAACTTGCAAGAAACTTGATTCTGCCTGAAAAAGATAAAATAATTCATAACAAAATAATGAATGGCAAAACCATTTCGGGCAAAACGATTTGACGCCGGAATGATTATCAGAGGGATATTTATTGCGCTACAAAGAATTCTTTTTTACATATCGAAGTTACACACCCATTCCGGTCATCCTGATCGCGCTCATTTTGGCAAGACCATCACTTGCCTCGTTCATCTTTGGGTTGCTTATCGCAATAAGTGGTGAATCCATCCGTATCTGGTCGATTCGCTACGCCGGCAGTGCCACACGAACGACAGGCGAGGTGGGTGCGGATGAACTCGTTACCACCGGTCCTTATGGCCATTTACGTAACCCCCTTTACCTCGGCAATTTTCTTCTCAGTTTCGGTGTTTTGATTATGGCCTGGCCGTGGATGCCGTGGTTTCTTTTACTTTATCTGCTTTTGTTTTACTTTCAATACTCAGCCATCATCTCTCTCGAAGAAGATTTTTTGCGAAAGAAATTTGGCGCGGTGTATTCAGAATATGAAAAACACGTGCCGCGCTTTGTTCCAAGGCTCTCCAACTGGGGAGAGGGGAATCGGAAACCGACCGGTTTGGCAAAAGCTCTGCGTACGGAAAGGAACAGTTTGCAAAGCCTGAGCATCGTAACGATCTTGCTCATTTTGCGTTGGATTTTTTTATGAGGATAAAATGCCTCCCAAAATAATGATCCTTGCGGGAGAAGCCTCCGGGGACTTGCATGGCGGAAAGCTGGTCAGTGCATTAAAAGATAAATGCCCTGATTGTAAGATTTTCGGAATTGGCGGCGACCACATGCAAAAAGCGGGGATGGAAATCTTTTACCACGTCGACCAACTGGCTTATATCGGTTTCACGGAAGTTGTGCTGCATTATTTTTTCTTTCGCCGCGTGTTTCACGATCTTTTGAAAAAAGTGCAAAGCCTCAAGCCGGATATTCTTGTGCTTGTTGATTATCCCGGTTTCAATCTTCGCTTTGCAGCGAAAGCGAAGAACTATGGCGTGAAAACTTTTTACTTTATCGCACCGCAGGTCTGGGCATGGGGACAAGGACGCGCCAAAAAAATGGCAAAATTCATCGACCGCATGGGAGTGATTTTTGATTTCGAGGTTTCTTTCTTTGAAAACGCGGGCATAAAAGCTGATTTTGTAGGACACCCCCTGCTTGACGGTTTGAAGACACAAAAGTCAAGGGAGGAATTCTATAATCATTTCGGACTTGACCCGCAAAAACCGATTCTGGCTCTCTTGCCCGGAAGCCGCCCGCAGGAGATAGAAAATCTTTTGCCCGTTATGCTCGAAACAGGATCCGCGATTCAAAGGGAACATCCCGAGCTTCAGATTGCCATCAGCAAAGCGCCGACGATTTCATCCCACTTGCTGAACAAAACAGTGAATGCAAAGACGAACGCCCGGATCGTCGAAAACGCCACGTATGAATTAATGAAATATGCAACGGCAGCCATTGTTGCCTCCGGCACCGCGACACTGGAAACAGCCTTGTTTCAAACACCGTTCGTAATCACCTACCGTGTTTCGCCACTTTCTTATTTTCTAGGGAAAAAATTAATAAAGATTGAAAACATCGGCCTGGTCAATGTCGTCAGCGGACAAAAAGTTGTACCGGAATTTATTCAGGATGCGGTTAGTGTTGATAACCTGAAACCCGTCGTGGAAGGTCTGTTATTCGATCAAAATGCCCGACAGCAGCAAATAGAAAAATTGCAAACTGTTCGGAAAAAGCTCGGATCTCCGGGTGCCCCGGTACGAACGGCAAACATTATTCTTGGAATGATTCAAGTCAATGAAAAAAACTAAAAAAGAAATTGTCTCGTACCTTGCCGTAAAATTTAGCTGGTTGTTGATTTTATTTCTTGGGAAAACAGGCAGGATAAATATTGTCAATAAAAAATATTTTTTGCGAGTTCGTTCAAGCGGCAAACCTTTTATCATCGTAACCTGGCATGGCAGGATGTTGGTTCCAATTTACATTCATCGCAATTTGAGCATTGTCGCCATGGTGAGCGAACACGGTGACGGGGAAATGATTGCTCAAACGATTCTTCGCCTCGGCTACAAAACCGTTCGCGGGTCCACCACCCGCGGCGGATCGCGAGTTGTCCGCAAAATGTTGAAAGTTCTTAAAAGCGGTAATAATTGTGCTATTTTACCCGACGGGCCAAACGGGCCGAGACATGAATTTAAAATGGGCGCTATTTTGATCGCCCAGCGTTCGGGAGCCTGGCTCCTTCCCTGCACTTTTTCGGCGAGCAAACCCATTCAATTGCATAGCTGGGATCGATTTACACTCTGGCGGCCTTTCTCAAAACTCCAGGCCGTCTATGGTGAACCAATGGCTGTTCCACGAAAAATTAATCCACATGAGCTCGAGCAGTATCGTGTGGAAATGGAAAAGCGAATGAATGCACTGGTAGAAGAAGCAGATGCAACTTTTCGAAAATAAATGGCCGGCCCTGCTTTTGTGGCCGCTCTCTTTGCTGTACGGCGTTATCGTTATTATAAGAAACTTACTTTATGATTGGAGCATTCTTTCTTCATTTAAAGTCGGTAAACCCATAGTCAGCGTCGGCAACATAACGACAGGAGGAACCGGAAAGACACCGCTTGTTATTTTCTTAGCCAAGTGGCTAAAGAAAAGAGGAAAACGCGTCTGCATTCTCAGCCGCGGATTTAAGCGGAATTCCCGGGGCACTCTCATCGTTTCAGATGGTGATAAAATTCTCGCCACAATTGATGATGCCGGAGATGAACCATTTCAAATGGCTAAGGAGCTTTCCGATGTCCCGGTGATTGTTGATGAGGATCGTGTTCGTGGGGCGAGAATTGCAATTAAGAAATTTTTCTTTGATATCCTTTTGCTTGATGATGGTTTTCAGCATCGCAGACTGCAAAGAGACATTGACATTGTCACTTTCAAGAGTGCCAGTCCTTTGGGCAACGGCTTCCTTTTGCCGGCAGGCCCCTTACGCGAACCAGTGTCCGGCTTAAAAAGAGCGAATTTGATTTGGATTAACGGAAATGGAAACAAGTCGTTCCGGCGTGAATGGAAAGACATTCCCCTGGTCCGCGCCGAGTTCAAGGCGACAAGTTTGTCCGGGTTTAATTGGCAATGTGACCCGCAAGAACTCGGCGGTAAACGAGTCGTCGGCTTTTGCGGTATAGGCAGTCCCGAGGGTTTTAAGCATTCCCTTGAGAAGCTGGGTGCCGAGATCATTCAATTCATCGTGTTTCGCGACCATCATAAATATGCGCTCAACGACATCAGGCGATTAGAAAATATTTTTAAAGAGGCGCATGCGGATTTGCTTGTAACAACCGAAAAAGATTGGGTAAAAATGTTGCCTGACAAAACATACAATTCGCATTGGTGTTATTTAAAGATTGAAATAGAAACAAAAAACGACGTAAATCTCGAGAATATTCTTTCAACAATAAATGACAAAAGCTAAAAAGTGTATCAACATTATACAATTTTTTACTTGATATTTTTATAAATTTTTGGTAGTATGTTACTGATTAATTACATTTTTGAACAGATGAAGTCAAGCGAGGGAAAGCGTGGGAGAAAGAGCTAAAAGACATTCAATACTCATTGTAGATGATGATAAAAATATCTGCAAAATGATTGAAGCCAGTCTGCGCAAAGAACGAAAATACAATCTAAAAACCGTTCTTAGTGGTGAAGCCTGTCTTAAAATAATGCGGGAAGAAATGCCGGATCTTGTCGTCATGGACATCCAAATGCCGGGTATCGATGGTATTGAAACATTAAAGCGAATCAAACAAGAGGATTCACGTATCCCCGTTGTGATGATGACAGCGCATGGTACAATTGAACGCGCAGTAAAGTCGATGAAACTGGGTGCATACGACTTTTTAACAAAACCGTTCGCCCGCGATCGACTTCTGGTTACTGTTAACAACGCTCTGCTCAACAGTTCACTTAAACGCGAAGTTGCCGAACTCCGGTCTGAATTAAAAAACAAATACGAGTTTGACAACATCATCGGGCAGAGCGGTGTGATGCAGGATGTTTTCCGTGCATTGGAAAAAATCGTCAACAGTAACGTGACCGTCCTGATTACCGGCGAAAGTGGTACAGGAAAAGAACTCATCGCAAGAGCTATTCATTTTCATTCTGAAGTGAGGGCGAGCAAACCTTTTGTTGCTGTTAACTGTTCGGCATTACCGGAATCCCTGTTGGAGAGTGAATTGTTTGGCCATGAAAAAGGGGCGTTTACCGGCGCAGCCGGGCGACGCATGGGTAAATTTGAGCAGGCTAACGGTGGTACCATTTTTCTGGATGAAATCGGACTCATGACACCGGCGACGCAATCTAAAATTTTGCGAATTTTGCAGGAACGAGAATTCGAGCGCGTCGGAGGGAATGAACTCATCAAAGTTGATGTCCGCGTCATCTCGGCAACAAACAAGAATCTTGAAGATGAGATGAAAAAAGGCGAATTCCGGGAAGATTTGTTCTATCGAATTTCCGTATTTCCCATCAAACTCCCGCCCCTGCGTGAACGCAAGGATGATATTCCCATCCTCTCGGCGTTCTTTTTGAAAAAATACAGCGAACAGGAAAATAAAGAAATTGAAGGCATTTCCCCTGATGCCCTCGATCTGTTGCTGGCTTATAATTGGCCCGGAAATGTTCGCGAGTTGGAAAATGCAATAGAAAGAGCGATCGTCCTCGCATCGGGACCGGAAATATCGGCAAAAGACCTTCCGGCAGCCGTTCGCTCTCTGGGTGAAAAACGCATTTATGAAGCGGATAACACGCTGGCAAGTTGGATCGAAAAACTTGAGGAAGAAGCACTGCGCCAGGCTCTTCTTGAATGCGAAGGAAATATTTCGCAGACAGCAAAAAAACTGGGCATCGGGCGAGCGACCATTTATCGCAAAGCCAAAAAGTACGGACTTCCGATGATTAAAAACTAGCAAAACCTCTGTTATATCTTTTTGCCAAATAGCACACGTTTTTACAAGCGGACCTTTTAATTAAAGGCCCGCTTTTTTGTTTTTAGCCCCTGTCTCACGTCGAAACACTGTTTCACCCTGCCACACCGCTTTTACAAATCTCCTCTGTTCAGCCGAAAGTTCTTGCAAAAAAAACAAGCTCTTGCAGGGTGTTGCTCATCGTAAAAAATGGTATATGATTTGCGTTTAAACAACCATAAGAAGGAATTCATTTAATTCACTATTAATAAATTATGAAAATATTAAATACACGTCCTCTTTTCTTAAAATTAATTCGGGCCCCTATTATACTCTAGTCATCCTTTGGGTATCGCATCGTGCAAAAGTTTTGCCTGGATGTAAGTGTCGGGGTTGTGTTGTGGATGGCAAAGTTTTTAAATCAAGTGAGTTATTTTCGTTATGAACAATGTTGAGCTTACCGATCTGGTGCGCATTATTTGTGCAGGAACCTACTCCCAGGCCCAGTTGGTGCAGTTTATTAATTTGACGCAAAAAATATCTCTGGGTTATTTAAAATACCAGGAAGTTACCGGGAAACGTATTTCCGGTGAAAGAATGGAGACAGAAGTAGAACTGGAAGACCTGGCGATAGACTGTATTGCAGAATTATTCAGCGGCGACGGAGAAGGGAATTTCCCCCAGCTTAAAAAATACTACGAACCGAAATTAGAAGAGAATCCGAGCATCACAGATCCTGAAGTGTTGATCCTCACTCGACGGCTCGTTGTCAGGAAAACCAAACAAGAACTTTCGCGCATTTTCAGGGAGCGTGATCCTGAAGGCGCAAAAATTGTCCGTAATATCAAAGTTGCCATACGCAGCTCTGAAAAACTAAACGTTTTTCACGATATGGGCAAAGAATTCGTCTTTTATAAAAACGGTATTGATCTGGGCGATTTTGATCCCGACGATTCAGATAGGATTTCATTATACTTACGCAAATCAAGTCCGCCTATTCCGGAAGATGTTCTTCACGCGCGATTTATTGACATTTACAATCCCAATGATTCCGTATCAAGTTCAATCAGAAAGCTGTTAAAAGCTGTTTATAATCTGGAAGATTACCAAAACTATTTATCTGTTGATATTGTCGTAAAATTATTGCGTCGGGTAAAGTTTGACGCTTTCCGTGAAAGACTGCAATCTGAAGAACACGTACTCACGCCGGTTGATCATATCGAGTCCAAGGAAATAGAGAGTTATGTCGGTGTCGTGATGGATTCAATCTGGACAAAGATCGAATCGCAATACCTTTTAACCGGAAAGCTGAGTACGGATAAAGCACAAATCTACAACAATGCTCTGCGAGATGTCCTTTTTGATCTCATTCAAAAGAAGGACAATTCTTCGTATTTCAGAAACCTCAAATATTACCTCCCTGAATTAACGCAGCGGGAATACCGTCAAGAAGAACGGTCCGTATTTGAGTACCTTGCAAAAGTGGCCAAAAAAGAATTTCGGAAACATCTAAAAGAGTTATTTTAATTTTCCGTAATTTTTAATGTTTGCCTGTATGTATCATTACAATCGTGTAATAAACAAACAGGCAAACGGCTACAAAAGCAAAAAACGCTGCGTAAATCATGAATAAGCAAAAGACTCGTAATCATCACTGTCCCACACATACGCAACTCGAACTACTCTGCCTTGAAAGTGGGCAGGCAGAAGATGATCAAAAGCGTTCTCAGATGCATCTTCAACAGTGCATGAGTTGTCGTAATGTTGTTGAGGAATTAGACGGCTTTTATTCGACTTTATTAAAAGAAGTTTTCAAGCCGGTCTCCAATCAGGTTCTTGATTTCGCGAAAGAAATTGGTCGAGACGATGTCGAATACGGCTACATTCTTTGCGAACCCATTCCGGAACGAAACAATGGACGAGGCTTTGCCTTTCGTACAAATGTTTTATTTTCTGCGAATGGCGAACCCGGCAAGGGCAAACTTGCTCAATTTAACAAGAGAAAGATTCCTCATGACTGCATTGCACTTCGAGCGATGACAGACCCGGAATATAAAACACTTCTTTTATTCCTCGTTGCACCATCCGATTCCCATTTTGATGATTGGGTGCTCAACATCCCGGGTACGGCCGAAAATGTAAAGTTTTCGCCGATCGGTGTTTCAAAAGTTCCGTTATCAAGCGTGAAAACTTTTGATGACAAAGTCATCTTTCTGAAAACGGGTGTTGATTCGGAACCGGACTGGCTGGATAGTCGGCTTCAGCGAATAAAAGAAGCAACTCATTTTTAGTTCAGTGTTGTCCCGGATATCCTTCTCATTCGACAAGTACGCTTGGTGCAAACGATTCTGAGGGAAGCTGTTAATTCGCGCATATTCATTTGAATGAATATGGTTCTGTGCAATCCGACTCTGGTGCAGCCGACAATAAGAATTCGTCTTTCTTTTATTTTTAAAAAGCCGGCAAGTGTCCGGCTTTTTAAATTTGCATGCTGAGAAATACCTTGACATGCTAGATTTTTTTAAATACATTTTTTGCCTCTAAAAAGCAACTGTATTTTCTCTCTGTGCGGGGAAATGTGATGAAGAAGCATTCTATATTAATCGTTGATAAAGAGCCCAAAAATTTAAAAATCCTGGAAGATAATTTTATCGAGGCAAATTATCAAGTTGATGCGGCAACCAGCGCCTATGAAGCTCTCGAAAAAATTAGAACTAAATCCTACAATGTTATCCTCTCTGAAGTTTCCGGGCCCAGTATCGACGGCTACCATTTGCTGGAACAAATCCAGCGAGAATCTCTCAACGCCAACGTACCTGTAATTTTCCTTACGCAAAAGAGTGATATATGGAACCGTGTGAAAAGCTTCAAACTCGGCGCCAAAGATTATATCGTCAAACCGATGCATGTCAAAGAAATTATTGCAAGGGTCAACATGGTGGTCGCCAGAATGGAGCGACAAAATGCAGAAGAAACAATCGCAAAGAAAAAATTCTCAGGTCGGCTGGAAGATTTAAACCTGACGGACCTCATTGAAGTTTTTGGCATCGAGCGGAAAACCGGAGTGCTGAGTATTTACAACGAAAACAGCAATACCGGTCAGGTCTATTTTAAAAATGGAAGCCTGATAAATGCGGCATCCAACGGCTCGTGTGGAGAAGAGGCAATTTTTAAAATGATGTCCTGGCACGGAGGACGTTTTTCAATGCTTTTCACGGATGTCGACGTAGAAGATGATATCAGTATCAGTAATATGGGGATCTTATTAGAGGGAGCGAAAAGGATGGAACAAAGAGAAGAACTGTTGAAACAACTTCCTTCCCTGAATGCGGTGGTGGTAACAACATCAAATTTCAAAAAAATTCTGGACAAAAAGTCTCTTTCTCCTGATTTGAAAAAATTCCTGACTTTGTTTGATGGTGAACGCACATTGGGACGTATTATCGACGAATGCCAGGAAGACGAGATCACAGCCCTTAGTCGTATCCTGAAACTTTATCGACTCGGGTTTTTGCATATCTTGCGTGATTTCAGCAGAGAACCGGTTCCCCAAAATGATGGAGAAGAAGTGTTGGAACCTGTATCGGCAAAAACCCTTGAAAAAGAAGTTAATGCAACACCCTCTCCCCTTCCACCTGTCTGGCAAGATCAAAAAACAGAATACGTCGATGAGGAAGAAAATCAATTCCCAAGCACGCAAACGCACAAAATCGAATCCGAGACGGCTGCCTCGGACGATCAAAACGGCTTTTATTACAAAGCGCCCGATGAATCCGAGGCTGTGGAAGAAGAAATCTGGAAGACTGGAAAAACCGAGCCGGAACCTGAAGAACAAGTCGTACAGGCTAAAGCACCTTCTTCCAAAGACTCATTTTTTGATTTTCAAAATCTTTTAACCGAACAGCAGGAACCAAAGTCACAGAGATCCCCGTTTGCAGCTTCATCCGTGAAAACACCCACGGCAGAAAGCCGATCACCTCAAGTGGCTTACCCGGCCAAGCATCCGGCAGATGCATTATTCGAGGTTGGACTGGATCAGACCTCTCCTCTCGAAGCAGAAGAAGAACAACCTCGATCGCCAGAGCAATCTGAGACAAAAGAGATAAATCCCGAACCGGACGAGAAAGCGGAAAAACAAAGCGTGCAAGATGATCGCGTCGCAAAAGAATTATTTCAAAAAGCAAAAGGCTCTATTCTTGTCCTCGGCACGGATGATTCAAGTCGTATGGAATTGGTGGACAGCCTTTCAGCAAACGACACATTGAAAACATCGGTTGATTTGCCCGACATTTCCGATATCTACTATGGAACAGCAGAGTTTAAAGGCAATCAGTATTTGAACATTATCAGCTTTTCTGTGAAAAAAGAATTTACGCCGCTCGTTGAATATTTTTCAAAAAAAGTTTTGGGATATATTCTGGTTTTCGATCCCAAGGAAACAAATTGGAGTTATTACAACTACTTGTTAAATGTCCTGCGAAGCAAGCTTCATAAGCCATCTACAATTGTCTTTTATCATCCTGAAGACATGGAAGATTTGCAGGAGGAAGACCTTCGTTCACAACTATCTTTACAAAAGGACGAAGGACTCAAAATTTGTAATCAATTGGACGAAGTCACGTCAAAGAGGATAATCTTTTCGCTTTTCGAGCAGCACATAAAACCCAAGATGTCCTCACCGTCAAGATAAAAGTCGTGAATCCCGATTAAGCATCCGGAAAAAGAAATGCAACTCAATGGCCGACATAAAATTTTAATCGTTGACCGCCAAACCGCGCAGATCGAAAGCTTGCTAGATACGCTCAAAGATTTAGGTTTTGAAGTCCATTTATATCAAGACGTTCAAAAGGCATATAATTTTTGTCAAACGACAAGGCCTAATATCATTTTGATAGAATGGCAACTGCCGATGAACAGCGGCAAACAATTATTTGAAAAACTAAAAAGCAATGTAACTACCCATAACATTCCTGTCGTTGTATTGACTCGTGAAGTAGAATTGGAAGACAGGGTAAATAGTCTTGCACTGGGTGTGGACGATTACATTTCCAAACCGTTTTATCCTGATGAAGTAGCAGCCAGGATTGAAATGATCCTGCAGGAAATGGAACTGATTGAAGAGAGCCGCCGCAGTTTGAAGCATGGCTTCATGGGCCATCTTTCTGAAATGAACCTGGTTGATCTTATCCAAACGCTGGAATTGGGGAAAAAATCCGCCATTATCTATCTTTCCAGAGGCGGCTCCGAAGGTCGCGTTTACGTAAATGAAGGCCTGGTCATAGATGCTTATATTGAAAGAACAGACCCTTCCCAGGCACTCACAAAAATGCTCACCTGGCTCGATGGCAGTTTTTGGGTTTCGCTGCAAAGGGTCGACCGTCTTCGAATGATTAACGAAGACAACCATGATATTTTAATCAAAGGCACGCAACTCATCCATCAATGGCGTCAATTGATCAGCCAGTTGCCTTCATTGAATACACTTTTGCAAGCAATTAAAACAAACGAAAGCACCAGCCTGACAAAAGCGGAATATAATTTTCTGGGCATTTTTTCCGACGTAAAAAGTATTTTGCAGGGAATTGAAGAAAGCGGATTGGATGACATCGAAGCACTTGGCTACGTAAAGTCGCTGCTTGACAAGGGCTACTTAATTGAGGGAAGTACCGAATCGGCAAAAAACAATTCAGCCAATGCCGGACTTTTTATGGGAATCGAACCGGGAAAATCGAACGGCCACAACGGTTATTCACGAATCGCTTCTTTTTTCAAGCGCAAAACAAATGGAACTTCTCACACCAGTGAGGAGAACGATGGTGGCAAAAACGTAGAAACGATGGATGAGCTTTATCCCAAACGCACACATTCCCCAAAAGCTCTAACAGCTCATAAAGTTTATCTATCGAAAGCAGAGCTTTTAATTATCAGACAAAAACTTGATCCGGACTGAAAACAACATGTTTGAAGCAACATATCCAAAAGAAAAACGGCGAATAGGAGAAATTGCCATAGTCGGCCCTAAAGGATCTGCAAAACAGCCTTTTATCCAATCTATCTGCCAGGATGTGATCATCACAGACCAGGATATCATCTTTGGCAGCTTAAAAATCAGCAGTGACCTGTTTTTGTTTTTATACGGCATTGGCACAAACGGACGCGCTTACGATTTTGCCTGGGATCTGGTTGCGCAAAAAATTCTTGGTTATATCGTCCTTTTTGACTGGTACGACGAACAATCGTTCAAGCGTTCAAAACAACTTTTGGACTTTTTGACTTTTCGTTTCGACGCGCCCGTTATCATTGCAGCCGACGTTCGGGACAGGCCGTACCCGGTTAATGAAAAAATTTACAGACCGAATATTTCCCTGACCGCAAAAGACCGACTCACATTCTGCCGAAGCGATGACACAAAAAGCACTAAAAGAGTCGTTGTCAGTCTTTTGGATACTTTGATTGGTCAGTTACCTTAAATTTGCTATTTATTTTTTAACAATCCCCAGGCAATTTGATGTGAATCGTAGGGCCGAACTTTTAAAAACAGAACCGAACACAATGATTACAGTCAAAGAACCTATTTTAAAAACAAGCCAGAAACTTGATATCCTGAGGCATCTTTTTTCTGACCGGCCAATAGCATCTTTATTACAGAGTTTGGAACAAATTGAGATTGCGGCACTGAAAGCTTTCATTTGGGATAAAACCATAGAATTCGGAATTCGCGTTCAGGGCAAAAATTTTTCACAAGAAAGCATCCTGACCAAAATACGGCGATCATCAAATGTAACAAATAAAAAAACATTGCCGGAACAGCAGGCAGTGCAGCAAATTGAAACAATTTTCGAGATCGCAAAAGAATACGTTCATCATGTTACCCATCCTGAAATGACAAAATCAGCCGCCAGCAAGGTTAATTCGATTTAATCCGGCAGCAAAATATTTGAATGTGCAAAGCCACAGATTGCTTTATCTGTGGCTTTTTTGTATATTAAGCGGAATTATTGACTAGGAGACAAGCGTGTGCGATGAAGTATTTTCTATATCTAATTATCGTTTTTGTGCTCACCCGGACCATGGACGCGAACGCGGATTTTCATAGTTTTCAGACTCTTTCCTCCGGCGATATTACCGTTCAATATGTTCCCGCCGATTCGGCGTATGCCAAAGACGCGTTGGCAACATTATCGAGAGCTTTTGAAGAAATCACCTTTGACCTGCAAATGACAGAATCGGAAACTTTGAGCGTTCTTATCGTTCCATCACGATCCGAGTTTAGCAAATACATCCATGGAGAATTGCCCAAGTGGACAGGGGCATTTGCAATTCCCCGTTATAAAAAAATGGTTGTAAAGTCACCGAGGTGGGATCGGGAAAAAAACGACTTTCGCGCCAATCTCATCCATGAATTAACACACCTGTTGGTACACGAAAGTGTCGGCAACAAGCCCATTCCGCGTTGGATCGACGAAGGCCTGGCGATATTTTATTCCCGGGAACAAAGATGGAAGACATCAACTGCTTTATCAAAAGCCATGGCGACCAATTCTCTTATCCCGCTCCCGGACATTGACTATGTTTTAAAATTTCATAAAATTAAAGCAGAACTGGCCTACCAGGAAAGCTATTCAGCAGTACGCTATTTATTGGCAACTTATGATATCGATGCGATACAGATCATCCTGCAGGGAATCCGGGAAAATCGGGACCTGGACAAAAGTTTTATTCTGGCGACCGGAAGTCCATTTCGAATATTTGAACGCGAGTGGGTACAATATGTCAAAAAAAACTATAAATGGTTTTGGCTCTCTGATATCAACAACTTTATCTGGATTTTAATCCTGCTACTAGTCGTTCTGGCAGTTATCGTCAAGCGCATTCGAAATCGGCGAACGATCAACGAATGGGAAAAATTTCCGGAAGCCGAGTAATCATTTATTGTAAATTTTGTTGATTATTCTTACATTTCGGCCATGAAAAAAGTACAAAATGTTTTTGAATATGCGCTGGTCATCTTTATCTCGAAATTAGTTCGATTGCTGCCGCTCAAGCTCGCCCTGTGGTGCGGCCGCGCACTTGGAGATTTTATTTTTTATAT
>JAADGR010000404.1 GCA_013152225.1 Calditrichota bacterium | reverse complement strand
AGACAATTGATTGCTTAAGATGCGTGCTAGATCATTGACATGAAGCAAATGCAATTGAGATTAAGGAGCCTTGGCAAGTAAGCGTCTCCCCCTGTAAAAAAGGGAGCCAGCCGATACGTGAACGATGATAACGATAAAAAGGTAAAGGCGCAAGTTGATAACTACGTGGAATTCAGAGAGCTTTAAAAAAGGATGTTGTAATGATTGACGAGAAGACAAAAAAGCTACTAACAAAGTTGATGGAGCATGGTGCGGTAGCACAGTTTATATTTCCGGGGACGTGGCCGTTGGAAACCCCAAGTTTCATCCTCGGCCACGCTGAATTTATCGATGGTGCCCCCGACCTGTTGCGGTGGTGCGCTATTTTCCCGGAAGACCAACACCACGTCCACCGGACGGAGGTGCATAGCATTAAAACGCACCATGACCGTGACATTGCCATACACCAGGATGGCGTAATGGTGGCGTATATCCTGAAAGTCGGATAAAGCGTACACTTTAATCCCAAAATAACCCAAAACAGCTTCAAAAGCACGGTTTTTCTCCAAAATCGTGCTTTTTTTCTTGCTTTTATGCGTGTACGTATTATATTAAATACGTACACTTAAAAAAGGAGCATGCGCAATGTCTAAACGAATAACTGGAAAAACTCACGTCGGCGAAAGGCGTGAAAAGCGTCCGAACGGCGACATTTACATCTATGAGCGGATTACCGCTTATAACAAAACGACCAAAAAGACTTATACTGTCAGTCAGGAGCTCAAGGGGAAAATAAAGTCGGGAACGCGGGAAATAATGCCCACCCGTCCGAAGAAACGTAAGGGCGAGGGAAGCGTTGTCGGCGCGGCGCGCAAGCACACCGGCCTCACGGATATTCTGGAATGGGTCGGTAAGTCATCCGGCATTGACAATGACGCGCTGTCCTCATTCAGCGAGGGCGACGCGGCCAAGATTCTTTCCATCGCGCGATACTGGATCGGCACCAACGGCAATACTCTGCCACGTCTCGAGAGTTGGCAGGTGATGCATTCTCTTCCATATCGCGAAGCGATCACCGAAGACGTTTACGGCGACCTCTTCAAAGATGTCGGACGCAACGAAGACGGCGTTCAGAGCTATTTCTCGTCCCGGGCGACGCGTTTGGACAAGTCGCCCGTGCTGGCGTTTGACTCGACCACCATCTCCACCTACTCTGAAAATCAATTGGAAGCGCGACGAGGGTTCAACAAGGACGGTGACGGACTGAACACCATCAAGCTACTGACTTTATATTCCGTAAAAGATCGCGAACCGCTGGCCTTCGCCAAGCAACCCGGCAATGTTCCGGACGTCATATCCATTGAGAATGCTATGAAGCAAATTAAGTGCCTTGACTTGGAGAAACCCTTGATCGTCACCGACAATGGGTACTACAGCCAAGAGAATATGATGAAATTCGCCTCGCGTAACATGAAATTTCTGACTCTGGTCGATTCTAACGTCGTTTGGGTTCGCGAGGTGGTGGACGCACTTCGGGAGGCGATGGCAAGCATGTCCAGCACGTGTCCATTTGATCCGTCCGTTTGCGGTGCTACCGCTACCAGAATGCATGAATTCAGCCGAGTGCGACAGCGGTCGCGCAACGGAAAGGTTGCCGGAGAAAAAGAGACTTTCTCGCGCCGTCTGTACGCGCATGTTTTCCATTCTCCTGACAACGAAGCCAAGAAGGAACTCGCCTTCCGCAAGGACTTACTTGAACTGAAAGCTCAAATAGAAGACGGGGTTACCGAGTTCACAAAACCCGCGCAAAGAAAAATAGAGAAGTACCTGGTCTGTTCGACCAGAGGGCGTGGCGGACAACTGAAGATCGCCTTCAACGACAAGGCCATCGCCAAAGCAAAGAAGTATTTTGGTTATTTCACACTAGTCACTCCCCAGGCCATGAACACGTTCACCGCACTTGAAAATTACCGACTGCGCGAAAAAATAGAAGAACTGTTCGGCGTACAGAAGGGAGCCCTTGATGGCGCTCGACCGCGCACGTGGTATCCCGACAACCTGCGAGGAAGGCAATTTGTGCAGTTTGTTTCACTGGGGTATCATTGTTTCCTGACAAAAAAAATAAAAGAAGTGCGGGATGGACTTGGCAAGAATGAACGCGACAAGTCTAAAGCGCTTGTCAAGCTCGAAAAGAAACTTGATAAGTGGCTTGAGCAACTCGCCCAGATCCTAGACTGGTTCGACTGCATTGAAACGACAAACGCGCAAACTGCCATGGGCAATTATCGATGGTCGACCGAATCAGTGGCCAGAGACCAGTTGTTCTTGAAGTATTTGGGAGTGATCAGTCAATAGTGTACGCTTTATCCAACTTTAAGGGTAGTCTTTGAAAAGAGGAAACAGTATGTTATTGTTATGACTGGTAGGTCATTCCAATTTTAACAATTTTTGGGGGAATTCCCCTGTTATCCGTCGCATCTCCTGTACATCTCACCTCCAAGCTTTTCGCACCCAAATCACCAAAAACCCTAGACAATATACATCGAAATCTATAGATAACAACTTGATAATAAAAATAATATGACTTTTTCAGCAGGCTCTAATTAACCCTTTCTATTAAATGATACAGCTATAATCTTTTTATTTTTAATACTTATTAGTACATATATTCCTGAATCAAGCCACACAACAAAGTTCTCATTATTTGAATCGTAAGCACCTGATAAAAATTGAGCCCAATTCAATCGCACTGAAATTTCGGATTTTAATAATATTTTTCTCATTGAATCGGTACTTTTAACACCATAGGTATTTGGCACTTCATTTATCTCATGCTTATATATATTGTATTTTTTTAATTTTTTTTTAATCGAATACCAAGCAAGTATAGGTTGCTGTTTCTCTAATATTTTTTTTGCGGCAGAAGGTGAACGATATCTTGGATAAATCCATCTGCCCCCCAATATTCCATTATAAGACATATGTGCTACAACAATTGTGAATAAAATGATTGATATTACTATACAATAAAATGTTGTTTTTTTATTCAAAGACATTCTCATTCCATCTCCTCCCGGTAAAATCTTTAATTCCCATATTTGGCTTATAGTCCCATTTGCTAGAGTATCCATCTTTTTTAGCATCTTTTGATGTGATTGAAGTAGGATGAGACGGGGCTTTTGTAACATCTTTTTCAGCTTTATTTGATCGTATCGTTCTTTTTTTAGGATTTTCTTGGGTTATTGAAATTTCAATATTGCCTTTTGAATCTACCGAAACTTTCTTATCTACAACTTGGACATGTGCCGGATTTGATGTTTTTACCAACAAATCACCTTTTTCAAGTTTATCCATATCTATTTTATCTGTATTTGAATTGTCTCCTAAATTTTCAGCACCTACATATTTTTGAGCATCTTCAAGAAATTCCTTCAATGAATCATAATCTTTACTATGGATCACTTTATCAAACCAGTTGGACCTTGGATGTGTCAATTTAATGTTCAAACCATATTTTTGGGCAAAACCAGTTAATATGCGAATTGCTAAATCTGCACAGTCCCCAACTCCAGAATGACACCAATTTTTAAAAAAATCATCTACATATTCTCTATAAAGTTCTCGGTAAGTTTTGTCAGACCCTTTAGTTTTGTCAGACCAAGATGTTAGTCCCAGATAATCCCACCAATTAACACTATTATTCCCCACCATCGCATAGAGATTAAGGCCGCCTTGTTCGGCGATGGGATCCCGGCTGAGCCACCTTCCGAGTTCGGGGGAATAGTATCTGTAGTTGAAATAAACAAGACCTGTTTCGGTATCAAAATATTCTGAACTAAATCTAAAGTCGAAATCATCCTGCATAGCACCATTTTTTTTGACAATCTTCCCGAATGGTGAGTATTCGTAGTGGGCTTGGATTGCTCCAGTTGAGTCCAGATATTCCGTGATGTTTTTGTTGGTGTCACCTAAAGCATAGTAAGAATTTGAGCCGTGTATGTCAGCAATTATCTTTCCATTGCTCCATATTCTCTTTTTAGCAACTGCGTTGCTATTGAGAGCGTCAAGCTCTTCTATCTGCTCGAAATTGTCATAAACAACGCATGAATGTTTATCAAGTGTCCAGCTTCCAGTAGAGCCACTGTAAACCTTTTTCTCAACTCTTCTTCCCATGTAGTCATAGACATATTCTAACCTGGCATCAGATTTTTCCTGAGCAATGATTCTATTCTCAGCGTTAAACGTGTTAGTCCAACTACCACTGTTCAAAGTCATACTGAGCATATTTCCGTCTTCGTCATATGTTGGATTATTTGTCGGATTAGTTACAGCAGTATATTGGTTCAGGTTATTGGCGGTGTAGACGCTTTGGACGTCGCTTCCGCTTTCCGTGGTGTCGTAGGTCTTTCTGTTGCCGATTTGATCATAGTCGAATCCGAAGTTGTAGTTGGGATCAGTCACAGCGGCGGCGGATGTCACTTCGCTTTTGTCGTTGTATGGATTTGGATTTTTCCGCGAAAAATCCAAATGTGAAACCTCGTTCCGACAGTAGGCGCTATTTGGCGAACCCCACAAAATTCCGAAAAACAACTTTTCAATATCTCCAAAATTATTCTTCATTTTCCCAACTTCCCACCCCTTTTTCAACGCTTCTTTCCGCAGATGGACTTTTTGACTGGAACAGGCCAGACATAAAGGAATTTAAAAAAAGTCAAGACTTTTACTTGAAATCTACT
>JAADGR010000330.1:2410-4939 GCA_013152225.1 Calditrichota bacterium | reverse complement strand
TGTTTGCCGAAAATGCAAACGGTGTTCACACGCTGTACATTTCACCCCTCAAAGCGCTCAACAACGATATTCATGTTAATTTGCAGGAACCACTTAAAGGCATCAAAAAGGCAGCCACGGAAATGGGTTTTGCGAATGTGGATATTCGTGCGGCCGTTCGCACAGGGGACACACCGCCGCACCTTCGCCAAGCCATGGTTAAGCACCCCCCTCACATTCTCATTACCACGCCGGAATCGCTTTATCTGCTGCTCACGTCCGTGCGCGGCAGGGCGCTGTTTCACAACCTGCGCTATTTAATTGTAGATGAAATTCATGCGCTGAGCAATAACAAACGGGGCGTCCATCTCAGTCTCTCCATGGAGAGACTGTCCGCGTTGTGTCAAAATGAACCCCTTCGCATCGGTCTTTCGGCAACGCAGCGACCGCTGGAACGCATCGCGGCATTTTTAGGCGGACAAACTCTTTCATCCCCTTCGGGTCGCGTGGAACCAAGACCGGTAAAAATCGTCGACTGTGGGCAGCGCAAGGACATGGATTTGAGCGTCATTTCCCCGGTCAGGGATTTCACCGATCTTCCGGATGCAACGGTGTGGCCAAAGGTTATTCAAAAAACATACGATCTCATTACTGCGCACAAATCGACGCTTGTTTTTGTCAATATGCGCGCCCAGGCGGAAAAAGTCGCCCGCCAACTCAATGAAATGCACCGCGAGGCAACCGGCGATTCGGATGCTTTTATTGCTCTGGCGCATCACGGCTCGATTTCCCGGGAGGTGCGATACAATATTGAAGCGCGTTTGAAAAAAGGAGAAATCCCGGCTGTCATTGCAACCGCTTCATTGGAGCTGGGAATCGACATTGGCAGCATCGATCTGGTGGTGCAACTGGAATCTCCGAAAAGCGTAACCGCCGCCCTGCAGCGAGTGGGAAGGAGCGGCCACCTGCTGCGCACGACCAGCAAAGGCCGCATCATTCCGCTGTACCAGGCAGATTTGGACGACGCTGCGGCCATCACCCGATGCATGTTTGCCGGAGACATTGAAGAGACGGTTGTGCCGGAAAACTGTCTCGATGTCCTGGCCCAGCAGATCGTTGCCGAGGTTGCCATGCGCGACTGGCCGCGAAGCAGTTTGTACAACCTTGTTCGCCGGAGCTACTGCTACAGGCATTTGTCCGAGGACGCTTTTAACAGCGTGGTGGAAATGCTCTCCGGTCGTTTTGCCGACGCCGAGTTGCGCGCACTGCGACCACGTATCACCTGGGACAAAGTGAACGATCGCCTCATTGCCCGACGCGGTTCGCGTCTGCTTGCGGTGATGAACGGCGGCACCATCGCCGATCGCGGCTATTACAGCATCTATCTCCTGGACGGCAAAACGCGAATCGGCGAGATCGAGGAAGAATTTGTTTTCGAGTCGCGCGTGGGCGATGTTTTTTTTCTGGGAAATAATGAATGGCGCATTAACGAGATCACCCGCGACCGAATTCTTGTTTCACCCCTGTCTTCGCACAAACCGCGCGCACCGTTTTGGAAAGGCGATCCGTTCTTCCGGGATTATTCTACCAGCCGAGAAGTGGCTCGCTTTCGGCGCGAGGCAGTCGATCATATTGAGAACGGCGATTTCAATCATTGGATTGAAAAAACATCTCACGCCGATCAGGATACAGCCGCCAATCTGCTGCATTATTTTCAGCGCCAGATTGAAAATACCGGCCGGATACCGACGGACAAAATGTTCATCCTGGAATTTTTTCGTGATGCAGCGGATGAACCGCAACTGGTTCTACACGCTGCCGTGGGCGGCCGAATCACTGGCGCGTGGGCGATTGCCCTGGCTGCTGCACTGGAAAAACGCTTCAACATTCAGGTGCAATATTCGTACAATGATGACGGCCTCATCATTCGTCTGCTGGATGTTGTTGATCCGCCGCCTCTCGAAAATCTGTTCCGGCTTTCTGCCGATGAAATGGAACAGTTCCTCATTGATTCGCTGGTCAGTACGCCGCTGTTTGCCGTACGATTTCGCCACAACGCCACGCGCTCGTTGCTGTTGCAGAGATCGGGGCTCAACAAAAGAATTCCGCTCTGGCTGCAGCGTCTCCGCGCCGCGGATTTAATGCAAGCGGTCAGCGACCAGCCGGATTTTCCCGTCCTCATTGAAACCTATCGCGAATGCCTGCAGGATGTTTTTGATGTCCGCTCGTTTCGCGAGGTTATCGAAAAAGTGAGAAACGGGGAAATCGAGATCAAAATGATTGAAACGCCGCATCCCTCACCTTTTGCGTCCGGCCTGATTTTTCGCTTTCTTGCGGAGAACTTGTACCAGGAAGATCGGACGCGCGCTCCCGGTTATGCAGCCCAGGTCAGCAGCGAATTGCTTGCCGATATTTTGTCCAGGGAAAAAATTCCCACGATTGTGGTATCGGATATAGTCGATGCCGCGGAAGCTGTCTGGCAGCATCTCGCTCCGGATTCGCGCGCCGGGGATGCCGAAGATCTTTACGCCATCATCGCACAGCTTGGGC
>JAADGR010000330.1:0-2385 GCA_013152225.1 Calditrichota bacterium | reverse complement strand
GATCGCGCGCGGGAAAATCCGCAGGAGTGGATAAAAAAGTTAAAGGATGATGGACGAATTATTGATCTCGAAAATGAATGGCAGGGTTGGATCGCATCCGGCGATGAAACGCTGTTTGCTGTGAACCCTTCGCCTGAGCAAATTTGGGAACGCGTCAGGCGGTTTTTGAAAACACATGGTCCAAAAACACTTGTAGAAATCCGCAATTTTCTGAATCTGACCAACAAAAGAGCAGGCAACGACTGCCCTCACGCACATGCTCGAAGAAAAAGAAGTGGTGCGGGGAAAACTAACACTCGGTGTAGATGGAGAGCAATGGTGTGATCGGCAAAACTTTTCTTTTCTCTATCGCAAAGCGATCGCCGAAAGACGTCGGGCAGCAGCGCCAGCGGATAAAGAGACTTTTTACCGCTTTTTGCTTTCCTGGCATAAAATAGCTGATGCGGGTCAGTCCGTCCTGCAAATTGCGCAGCGCTACTCGGGCCACGCTTTTGCGGTCAACGTTTTTGAGCGAGAAATCCTGCGCAGCAGAATTTTTGCGCCGGATGAAAATTATTCGGCTCTTACGAAGGAAATGGAAGGCCTTGTTGCCGGTGGCGACATTATTGTTTATGCTGACAGAAATAAAGATTCGGAACGTTTAAAAATTCATTTCATTCCCCGGCGCCAAGGCCATCAATTTTACTCAAAAGCAGCGTTTGCAAAAAAGGCTGAAATGCTTCCGCAAACGGATCGAATCCTGTACGATTTTTTGCAGGAAAACGGCGCCAGCCAAATCCGGGACTTGAGTGAAGGCACCGGACTCACTCTTTCTAAAGTCGAAAACAGCCTGATGAATCTGGCAAAAATGAGTCTGGTGAGTTGCGATAATTATCGTTCGTTTCTACTGATGCTACATCCCAATCATCCGCAAGAGGATACGAAAGCAGGAAAAAGCTGGAGCGACAAAATTCGCCCTTCCTGGGTTTCGAAACATCCCGTCCGGGTTGGCTTTCGTCCGTCGCGGCACAACATGCGCGAGCGCATTCGCCGGCATGGAGGAAGATGGTTTCTCACAAGTACTTTTGCAGCACTCGGCAAAGAAGTGGATGAACAAAAGCAAGCCGAACAGCAGGCGCATCTCCTCCTGAATCGCTATGGAATTTTGGTGAAAGAATTTTATCGCCGTGAGAGCGGGCTGGTGCCGTGGTATCACATTTTTCAGGTGCTCAAAAGAATGGAATGGTCGGGCGAAATTCGCCGCGGTTATTTTATCAAAGGATTGTCCGGCGTACAGTTTGCGTTGCCGGAAGCGGTAGAGTTTTTGCAAAAGCTGCACACGGGCACGGACGCCGTTGTTCAAAAAGCACAATTCATCAGCACCATCGATCCGGCGCTTCCGTTTGGCGGCGCCATGGACTGGGACATCCACCGATCCAATGGCGGAAAAATGAACATCGTCCGCTTGCCGTCCAATCATCTTTTTTTTGTGAATGCGCGGCCGATGGTTTATAGTGAAAATTTCGGCAACAGATTGTGGACGTGCGAGCAGTTCAAAGCCGAGCATCTTGCCGATTTAATTGAGGCGTTGAAAATATGGCTTAAACTCCCCGAACCGCTGCGACCACGCAAAAAATTAGAGATCGCTTTTATAGATGAAAACCCAGCCGCAAAAAGTCCTTTTGCGCCGGAATTTTTCCGCAACGGATTCGAGACCGACGGCAATAAACTTGTCCTGTGGCCATCGGCGTTGTAGAATAAACTTGTAGATTGCTTGTTTTGTTCAGCAAATGCGCCAGATACTTTTCTGTCTTTCTGCAAGAATCTTGTTGGATCGACGAATAAATAAAAAATTCCAATCTCAGCGTTTTCCCTACAAGATTTCTACTGAATGGCACGCTGGGATCAGCCATGTTGCTATCGATTTTTTAATCTAAAAATTGTTTTGCCTGTATTTGTAATAATGTATTAACAGTTCCCCAAAACATAAAGTCCTAAATGAAAATTACCAAAATATTTTTTGCCATCCTCTTTTTCACAACAAGCGTCTATGCCGAAACCGAGACGCTCTACCTCTCCGGCAAAGGTAGTGACTCGACCGTGAATTGGCAATTTATGGTCACCGGCGGCCGCAGGGCAAATGAATGGACGACGATTCCCGTACCCTCAAACTGGGAATTGCAGGGATTCGGAACCTATAATTACGGCCACGATAAAAATAAAGCCGATGAAAAGGGCATTTATCGTTACGAGTTTACGGTTCCCGAACAGTGGAAACAAAAACGGGTCTTTATTGTTTTCGAAGGTTCGATGACGGATACGGAAGTGAAAATTAACGGTCGATTGGCCGGGCCGGTGCACCGGGGCGGATTTTATCGTTTTAAATATGATATTACGTCGCTGGTT
>JAADGR010000127.1 GCA_013152225.1 Calditrichota bacterium | reverse complement strand
TCCGATGTGCAATGTGTCGGCTGCATGGAAGCGATGACGCCAAGTTCCGCAAGTTTGGGGATGTCCTGCAAGCGAAGAACCTGGGCGTGCTCCAGACGATGACGGCTGTCCCGCGCGCCAAAACGTTGGCGGACCTCGGCAAAGCCGTTCAACGCCATCCAATTTGCTTTTGCGCCGATACAATGCAAGCCAACCTGAAAACTCAGACTATCTGCCGTACAAATCATTTGTGTTAATTCCTGTTGGGAATATTGCGGTATCCCGGATGTGGACGGATTATCGCAATACGGCTTGAAAAACCATGCCGTTCTCGAGCCCAGAGTGCCGTCGGTGAAGCCCTTTAGCAATCCCAGACGGATTCTGTCCGGGGTACAATATTTTTCAAACTCCTTTTTTGCTTCGAAAAGTTTTTCAGGATTCTTTGCCAGATTGAAATCCAGCCACTCGGAAACGCGCACTGTTAATTTGCCTTGCTTTAATAGGCTGTGGTAAAGTTTCACCGTCTCAACGCCCGAGTTATCCTGGACTGATGTAACTCCGACTCGTCTCGCCAATTCCAGCGCTTTTTCAGCAGCAAGGATTCGATGCGTCTCCGTTTCTTCCGGGACTATTCTACTAATCAACACTGTTGCCGATTCTTTCAGAATGCCCCTCGGTTCCCCTGTTTTCGGGTCTTTCAGAATTTCACCGCCGTCAGGATTTGGCGTTGCCGCATCGATTTTTGCCATTTTCAACGCCAGAGAATTTGCCCATCCGATATGTCCGTCAACACGACGCACAAACACCGGGTTGTGCGGTGAGACTTTATCGAGCAGAAATTTGTCCGGCCATTTGCCGTTGTTGAAAAGTGTATGATCCCAGCCTCGTCCGGTAATCCAAGAACCGTTGGGAAGCTCCTTGATCCGCGCGGCAATTCGCTCCTGAATTTCCTGTGGCGTTTTGCAGCCGTTCAGATCAACATGCATTAACGCCAGTCCGCCGCCGATGAAATGCAAATGCGCGTCATTAAAACCGGGAAGAACCAGCTTTCCCTGTGCGTTAATAACTTCCGTATCCTTACCAATGAACGGCTCTATGTCCTCTTGCCGGCCAACAGCCGCGATTTTATTTCCCTCGATCGCCACCGCTTCAGCCAGCGGATTCGATTTATCCACAGTCCATACTTTAGCATTTATAATTGCAATATCAGCGCGTTTTTGGCAGGACATGAGAAAACCCGAAATAAAAATTATTAAAAGGACAAATTTTTGCATTCAATCTCCACTGATTGTTCGTTATCCGAAATTCGGCCTCAGCTATCCGGCATCTGATAACGGTTTGCCGTTTTCCACCACATCCTGCAAAATCGTTAGGTTATCGATACTGTCATCCAATGGAAGGTAAGGCGGGCGGTTTTCCAAAATAGCCATGGTGAAATCTTCAATTTCCAGCGCATGTCCCGTTTTGCTCGCTGCCACTTTTACTCGTTCCTGTTTCTGTCCATCGTCGGAAAAATACAGGAATTCCCGTTCGCCTTCCCGAACCCAAAAAGGTTCGACGATGTTCAATCTGCCGTTGGTGCCGATGATGGAAGCAAAAGAACCATTGGTGGTAAAAGAGCAAAAAATTTGTGCCGTTTTCTGCGGTGAAAAAATGAGCCGGATGAGTGCTTCCATATCTACGCCGCGTTCATTGTAGCGAACATGAGCGTCCCAGGACAGCGGTTCAAACCCCATGATCGTACGACAGAAATTCAGGCAGTAGCAGCCAACGTCCCCCATAACGCCGGGGCCTAGTCCCGGCTGCAAACGAATATCCTGCGGATTTCTTTGCCAGGCCGCGCGGGAAATTTGGATATTCTGGATTTCGCCAACCCGATCCGATCGGGCGTATTGCAAAACTTTTTGAAAGAAAGGGTGGTAGCGGTACATGAAACCTTCCATCACCCACAATTTCTTTTCCCCGGCAACGCGATTAATCTCACGAATCTCATCTTCCCGGGTTGTGATGGATTTTTCGCAAAGGACATGTTTGCCACGATCAAGCGCTTTCAAAATCCATTCATAATGCAGTCCATTGGGCAGCGAGATATAAACGGCATCAATATTCGGGTCATCGAGAAGCTTTTGATAGCTGCCGAAACTTTTTTCAAAACCGTGTTCCGCTGCATAAGCCGTGGCTTTTTTCTCATCGCGGCTGGCAATGCCGTATAAAGTTGAATACTCAAAATTTTTAATCGCAGGGATAACAGCGCGGTTGATTTTTGCCGTAGATAAAATCCCCCAATCGACTTTTTTTGATTGTGTCATATTTCCTCTTTCTGATTTGTTATGTGCGTTTCCGCCGCATCGGGTTTTGCGATCTGTCAATGGCCGGCACTGTTATATCATCCAAATGTTCGCTGCCGTTTTTAAACTCCAGGGCGACATGAACAAGATATTTGATAATCCGTCTCCGCGCGCAAAAGCGCCTCTAACGATTCGGTGACGGCCAGGTTGGGATGACAGCGACAACAGGTGTATGATGAGAAGATATTGCAGAGTTCATGTGTCTGTTCTTTTTGACGAGAATTATTGGATTACATATTTCATCTGATCGCGAACAGATGAAATATATAACTTGTATTTGAAAATATCAACTCTAATTACGATATTGAAGAATGGTCACTTTGGGGGAGAAAAAACAGTATTTGAACAAGAATACTTTGGAAGGAATAAAGTGTTGGCTGTTGTTACGAATCACACCCCAGCTTCTTTTTTAAGAAATTCTACCAGCATTATTCTTATTTCACGGATTTCTGCCTTTAGCTCAATAAATCGCTGATTGCTTAATTCATTCATATCTGCAAACCGCTGGTTGATTGATTCGTTCATATCAATAAACCTCTGGTTTATATCAATAAATCTTTGATTCAGATCGGATCGAAGATCATCAACCCGTCTGTTATTGTAAATTATGCCAATAATAATTGTCAGCATGATCGGCAATACGATGGCAAGCACTTGTGCCCACTCCATCAAAGTCTCCTTAATAAAACTCTATCTAAAATACATATTTTTTTTGCAAGTGTCAAGACAGAACCAATTTTTTATTAGAAAAACAAAAAAAGCCGAACAACACTTGTCCGGCTTTGGATTCTTGAGCTTATCTCAACAAAGCAATCGTCTGCGTCGCATCCTCCTGTCCTGCCTTGACACGACAGAGATAAACGCCACTGGCCATGGCATTGC
>JAADGR010000359.1 GCA_013152225.1 Calditrichota bacterium | reverse complement strand
TATTCATTACCGAGATGGTTTTATCGATGAATGCCGAGCACAAAAGAAAGGAGATAGTTTTTTATATTTTGATCGCCCTGGGAAGGGATTCCCAGGGCGATCGGAGTCATCATTTTAGCCATTCTCCTGCCTTTCGCTCCAAAAGTCCATTCCCGGCAAAAAGACTCTACCGGTGCCGGATATCCTCATGCTCGCACAAAGCCATTAAATCCGCAGGAACAACACGCCTCCCTCAGTCAGAGTTAAACTATTTGCATTTCTGAACGGATACAGTTATTTTAAATCATTCATAATTTAATCGCATATCCAACAAGCCCTGTGATCCATTACCGACGATACTTCCTATTGTCGATCATTTACAAAAAGACCGGTTCGAAATGATCGCCCGACACCGGAAAGAACGGAGAACAAAGTAAAATATGACGACATTAAAAAGAACCCCTACACTGCTCGTTACCGGTTTTGGCGGATTTGTCGCCGGAAGCATTATCGCTCAGGGAATGAACGATTATAAGATTCACACCGTGGATCGGATTGATGTGCCAAAGGAACAGGGTGACGTCAATTATCATCAACTCGATCTCACCGATTCAACCGGCCTTGCCCGGCTTTTCGTGCAGATCGATCCCGATGCCGTTATCCACACGGCTGCTATTGCGGATATTGATTTCTGCCAGAAAAATCAGCAGATCGCCAAAAAGGTCAATGTCGGTGTGACGCAGCAGCTTGCCGAATTGTGTGGGAAAAGCGGCGCGAAATTGGTGTTCTGCTCCACGGATACCGTCTTTGACGGCAAAAAAGGATTTTACGTTGAGGACGATCCGCCCCATCCTATCAACTTTTATGCGGAAACCAAAGTCAGGGGGGAACAGATTATTTCGGAAACGGTGAGGAATGCGGCCATTGCGCGCCTCTCTTTGGTAATGGGACTGTCGGTTATGGGCACAGGTAATTCCTTTCTGGCCAGAACCATTGAAAAATTGCAAGCAGGAGACAATGTCAAATTCCCGGAAAACGAAATTCGCACCCCTGTCGATGTCATTACCCTGGGACGCGCGCTTTTGGAATTGGCCGACAATGCATTTCACGGCACGATCCACCTGGCCGGCAACGACCGCCTGACGCGCTACGACATGGCGCGAAGAATCGCAGAACGGTTGGGCTATTCACCCGATTTGATCATCGCAACAAATTCCAATGCCATGCCCGGCCGGGCGCCGCGGCCTGATGATGCATCTTTGAATAATTCAAAAGCAAAAAGCATATTAAAAACCCCCATGCAAAATTTGATCGAAGGATTGGATTTAACACTGAATTACAAAAGCGGTAAAAGTTTGCATACGTCCGAGGGGATAGCTAATTTTAAAAATAGAAATCACAGTAGAAAATAGTAACGACTCTTTGTTCTTTGCAGTGACAAAACGACTCTCGTCACCACTATAAAACCGGCAGGAGGAAACATGAGCAGCCCTCAAATAAAATATGATTTGCAAATAAAATTCGGAAGTCAATACGGAAAGGAAGAAGAACGCGCCATTCTCGATGTTTTGCACCAGAACGCGCCAACCAGCGGAAATTATTGCATTCAATTTGAAAAAGACTATGCGACTTACTGCGGTACAAAATACGCCCGAGTAGTCAGCAACGGAACGGCTGCATTGTTTTTGTCCATGGTCGGCCTGGGTATCGGCCCGGGAGATCGCGTGCTGACCACGCCGCTCACCTGGATCGCCACGGCTGCGGCACCTGCCACATTGGGCGCTAAAGTTGATTTTGTCGATATTGATCCTGTGACCTATAATATCGATCCGAAAAAGATAGAGGAAAAGCTGACGCCCAATACCAAAGCGATCATTCCCGTGCATTTGTATGGCCAAGTCTGCGATATGGATCCGATTATGGAACTGAGCAAAAAGCATGGTTTCGCTGTTGTGGAGGATGCTGCTCACGCTATCGGCGCGGAATACAAGGGACGTAAAGCCGGTTCTTTCGGGGCAACAGGATGTTTTAGCTTTCACGAGCAGAAAAACATGTCTACGCTGGGAGAAGGCGGCATCGTTTTGACTGACGACCCCGAATTGTTCGAACGCATCGCCCTTTACCGTTCCCACTGCACACGCGTTCACGGCAATAGTACGAAATATTGCAAACTGGACGAGAACAAATTTCCTGTTGGCAAAAAATTCTGGTGGCAGGATTTTGATGACACCGGCTACAATTTCCGCATGACCGACATTCAGGCCGCGGTTGGTATCGAACAACTCAAAAAAGTGGACGGCCTCAACCGGCGCCGCATGGATAATGCCGCCTATCTGACTGAAAACTTAAAAGACGTGCCCGGATTAACATTGCCGACCGTCATGCCCGGAAATAAACATGTTTTTCACCTCTATCCCGTACAAATCGATCCGGACGAATTTGGTATAACAAAAGAAGATTTCATTTATACCATGCTGTACGATTATGGCATAAAAATCGGTTTCCATTACATTCCCCTGCACTGGAGCACGGCATTTCAAAAGCGCGGATTTAAGCGCGGCCAGTTTCCTGTAACAGAAAGAATGGCCAATGGCCGAACGGTTGGTTACCCTGCCCATCAACCCGCGGCAGACCAGGGAGGCGCTGGATTATTTGATTGAGAGCATTGTTAAAGTGTCCAAGTTACAGCCGTAAGAAAACCACCATTTGCATATTTGTGAAATGAATCCAAAATGGGCAGATTTGTACGAAGAATTGTTGAAAACAAAAGTGTAAGGAGATTCCGGCATGCGCAGGAATGACTGGATAGGCTTAGTAGTTTAGGAATGGATTAACATCTTTCAAGTCTTTAACCGCAGGAGTAATCATGTTAACCAGTTATGCTGATTTTCTTTCAAAAAGTTTAAAAAGCAAGATGCTTTTCATCATCTTTTGGGGGAGTTTTATTCTAATCCTTGGTGCAACAAATAGCGTGTATGCTGTCGACGTTTTATGGCAATACAAGTCCAAGGTGGGTTACATGGACACCTCCCCCGGTGTTGCCGACCTTGACGACGACGGGGTAAAAGATCTCGTGCTGTGCAGCACAGGAGGCCGCGTGCTGGCCGTTGATGCAAACGGCCATGAAAAATGGACATTCGACGCGAAGGAAACGATCAGCAACCCGCCGACGATTGCAGGCCGACCGCTCAGAATTTACGTCATGACCAATCCCGGCAGAATTATCTGTCTGCGCGCCGAAAGCGGCGTCAAAATATGGGAATACAAAATGCCGTCCGATTTCCTTTGGGGGATGACAGCTCTTGCCGCTGCCGACATCACCGGCGACGGACAGATTGAACTGATCGCTGCCGATCGTGGCGGACATCTTGTCTGTCTTGATGATGACGGTGCCTCATTGTGGATGACGACCCATAAAAGCGGCTTTAACACGGCGCCCGCTGTCGCTGATCTCAACGGCGACGAGCGGCCTGAAATTTTGCTTGGAACGACCGACATGCCGCTCGTTTGCTTTTCGAACAAGGGCAAAGAACTCTGGCATGTCAAAGGCGGTGATCCCGTGGCGTCGTCGCCTGTGGCCTACGATTTGGACAACGACGGCACTCCGGAAATTCTGCTCGGAGAAGGAGATGGTCTGTCTGTTTACGATGTCGGCGGCGTAAAAAAATGGCATTATCCCATGAAAAGCAGTGTACACGATGCCATCGCTATCGGCGATGTGGATCAGGATGGCCAAAGGGATATCGTCGTTGTCGATCTGCTCGGCGAGGTCGCCTGTCTCACCCCTGAGGGCATACTGAAATGGACGGCCGATGTGAGGCAGCGTGCGCGCCGTTCGCCGGCCATTGCCGACATAGATGGTGATATGAAGCCTGAAGTTATCGTCGGAAACTATAGCGATGCCCTGTATGTTTTTGATGGACAGGGAAACCTGAAGGAACAGGTTCCGCTTAATGGCGGGATGAACGCAAGTCCGACTGTTGTCGATTTTCGCGGCGACGGTCGATTGAGTGTGGTTTGCGCCACCACCTCCGATGTCGTTGCCTTGACCTGGATGCCGAAAAGGTCGGACTTAAAGCCGACCGTCCAGTGGGCGGAGTATCGCGTGAATTCAGCACGAACCGGATCGCCGATCAAAGTAATCAAATCCGTCCGCGCTCACATCGCCAAGGTCGAATTCGGGCATTTGCATGTTGGCATCAATAATTTTTGCGCTACGGTGGAAAACCCTAAAAAGCAGCACCTGACCCTCAGGATGGAGATACAAAAAGATGAGGGTCTGCCCATCCAAAATGTATTCAATTCCACAGATTCGGTCTTTTCCTATCGAATGCCTTACACCGTGATCGGTCAAAGCGCTGTAAACTTGAAATTCACCTGCACATTGATGACCGGTAAAAATCTGATCTCCCGGCAAAGACAGCAGTTCTATCTCGTTCCCTTTGCCAAAGATTTAGCCGACCTGCGCCGGGGCTTTACCAAAATTAAGAAGAATATCTCGCGCATGACAGATGGCAATTATGCCCGTGGGCAGACGACGCTGCTCAAATTCAAGCTGCACGAGTTGGAGGAAAAGACGAACATTGCCGGTACGATGACGCCACTGCAGCGCGCCGAGTTGCGCACGCAATTCGAAAACCTGCGTATAAAAGCCGACCGGTGGGAAGCCATGACCCGGGCGGCAGTCCGGGCCGGAGGCACGCTGGCCGCTTACGCCGCCAATCCCTGGGCGCCATTCGGCGGCGTGGACGAAATCGTCGAGGGACGCACCACTGCACCGAATCTCAGCGTGGAGGCATTTTCGGGTGAAACCCAATCCGCGGCCGTCAATCTGGCCAATTTTAGCAGCCACGCAGTCGTCGTGCGCATCGAGCCGCAAGATATTATGGCGACGGACTCGACGAGCGTTCCTTTTCGGCAGGTGCTCGAGTTTCACGAGGTGCTCGACGTACCAACCCATTCCCTGGATCTTTCGGCGGACGCTCTGCCTCTGATTAATCAGGCGCGCACCATAGTCTTGCCGGCATGGAACGTGCGCCAAATTTGGTTGAACATCGACGCCGCTAAACTCAATCCCGGCCATTGGACGACACGCATCCGCTTTCGCAGCCTGGAGGTGGAGCCGCAGGAAACCTTTGCGAATCTGTCTGTAAAAGTATGGACATCGCGGCTGTCAAAAAAACAGCCGCTGCGACTTTGTCAGTGGGGTTATGTGCAGTCTTCGATACTCAAGGACATGCCTGACGCTGCTTTGGCGGATCAAGTGCAACACGGTACCAATGTCTTTGTGGCCACCGGCACTTTTGCGCCGGAGGCCACCTTCGATGAAAACGGCGACCTGGTCGGGACTATTGATTTTTCGGCGCACGATGCGTACGTTCGCCGGCATTCACCTTATGGCATGATTCTTTTTTTTAACTACCAGCACAGCCTCAAAGGCCCGACAAAAGAATTTTCCGCGACCTGGGTCAGAGCCTACAAACAGTGGATCGACGCCTGGGTGAAACATCTTTTGGATATGGGGCTTAATTTCAACGACTTTGCTTTTTATCCCATTGACGAGCCAGGCCTGCGCGCCGGATTGGTGGAGAGGTTCATCAATTTCGCCAGGCCGATCCGCGAGGTGAATCCTGAAATTAAAATTTACGCCGATCCAGTCGGTCGCGCCGGTATGAATGATCTGAAAAAAATGGCGCCTTTTGTTGATATCTGGTGCCCGAACCGAAACGGGTATCTTTTGCACGAGGGCAGCAAGAAACTGGATTTCATCAAATCCACAGGGGCCACGGTGTGGACGTATGAATGCGAAGGCGACGCCAAACATCAATCGCCCCTGGGCTATTACCGCGCGCAATCATGGCTGGTCTGGCGGCACGGACTCACCGGTATCGGCTTTTGGTCCTACTGCACATCGAGCCACGATCCGTGGTATGTACCGCGCGGCGGCCAGGACTATCTGCTCATCTACCAGGGCGACGGCGTGGTCTCCAGCAAACGCTGGGAGGCGGTGCGCGACGGCATAGAGGATTACGATCTGCTGAGGCAGCTACAGGAAGCTGTTGGCGCCCCTCCTGCGGGCGTTACGCCGGATATCCTTCGCGCCGCACGCGATTTTTTGCAACACGACGCTCCGGCCATCGGCGACTATTGCGGTGTGGATGACGACGGCACACTGCCCGGCATCGATGGTTTGCCGGGCGTTCGCCGCGTGGAGGATCGGCGCTGGCAGCATATAAAACGCGCCAGACGCAGGATGGCGGAGTTGCTGCAAACGTTGCGTGGACAATAAAGCTTTGCCTTCTTCCTTGCCCCTCGCCCTCGGACTGTGTGAAAACAGAGCGCAACGCCTTTATGCGTTGCAGCCCATAAAGCGGCTGCACTCCTGGAACTTGATCGTTTTCACACATTCTGGGAGCGTGGGAACGAGAGTCGAGGGGAAAGACTGGCGTATAAAAAAACAAACCATGGCGAGGAAAACAGAAAATGAAATTCCGCCCAAAAACATATAGGATGCATCTTTTAATTGTGCTGCTGATTCTTTGGCTAGCGATGCAATTGCAGGCGACCGATATTCTTTACGAACACGACTGGAGTCGGGTTGTCTCCGGCGACCGGGCGACCCGGTTGACCCGGGAGATCGGCGAGGAATCGCTACCAACTGAAATTAGCGAGCGGACGATACAGACGATTCTCACCACAATGGGCCTGTCAGAACAAACCGCGGCGCAACTACATGCCTGGCAAAAAGGAATTGGACAATACGGATGGGCGCAGCAGGAATGCGAGCCGGAGCAGGCGACTTATCGCGTTACCCAACTCATCGTCGTGAAAAACGGCGTGCGAAAAATCATTGCCAGAAATTACGGTCTTCTCGGCAAAACGGAAGAAGCCGGTTTTGATTTGCACGGCAAACAACTTGCCTTCAAAAAAATAGAAATACCCGAGACGCTGGATCGGACGGTCTTTTATACAGTCCGCAGTCCGGCGCTGTTTGTTCTCAATCAGGAACATTTTCAGAAACAGTTTTTTGAAGAAATGCTGAATCTGAACTATCCCGGTCTGGAAAAAGCAAAACAGGCATGGCAAAGCAAAAAAACACTTTTGGCGACTCAGGAAGTCGCCGAATATTTCCGACGCAAAAAACATCCGATCTGGCCGCAAGAGAAGCCGATGAAATTCGCAGTAAGAGATTCGGCTGCCGAAAAGGTACTGCGCCACGAGTTTGCCTGCCACGACAGCACGATTTACCTCGGCAAACGAATCGATTACCGCAACAATCCCACGAACGAAAACGAATGGATATGGGGATTAAACCGCATGAATCACTGGGTGACCCTGTTGAACGGCTATCTGAAAACCGATAATGAAGCTTACGCGCGGGAGTACAATGCACAGGTCATCGACTGGACGGTGCGCAATCCTGCGCCGCCTTTTCGCTTGACACGCGTACCCAGTTGGCGCAATCTTGAAGCGGGTGTGCGCATGGCAAATTCATGGCCGAAAACATTTTTTGCTTTCTCGGCTTCCTCGTCGTTCCAGACCCAGGCGATTCAACTCATGCTGGCTTCAATCTGGAGCCACGCCGGGCACATTATGCGTTTTCCCTCAGGACTGCGCTTTGTCAACAACTGGGTCATTGCCGAATCCAATGGCCTGGCCGACGTGGGCATGTTTTATCCCGAGTTTCAAAAGGCGGATGTATGGGCGAAAACCGGCTTGCACCGTCTTTCACAACAACTGGACAAGCAAGTCTATCCCGATGGAATGCAGCACGAACTGTCGACCAGCTATCACCAGGCCTGCATGCACAGCTTTTACCAGGCCTTTGACGTTGCCGGAAAAACCGGTACGCCGGTTCCGAAAAATTATGCCCGCACGCTGGAAAAAATGTTTGAATACATCATGTACGTCAGCACGCCGTTGCGAAAGGCGCCGCCGACCAATGATGCCGACCGCGACGATATTCGCGGCTGGATGAAAATCGGTGCGGAAAAGTTCAACCGCCCGGATATGCTTTTCATCGCCACAAATGGCGCGTCGGGACGAGCGCCGGAACGGACATCCGTGTTTTTTCCCTGGGGCGGACAGAGCGTCATGCGCAGCGACTGGGGTTCCGATGCCTGGTATCTGTTTTTCGATGCCGGGCCGACCGGCGTCAGTCACCAGCACGAGGACAAGCTGCACATCGGCGTCTCCGCTTTCGGACGCGTTTTTCTCACCGACGGCGGCCGGGGACTGTACATCCCGGACAAGTGGCGCGACTATTTCCTCAGCACCCGCGCTCACAATACGATCATGATCGACGGTCGGGGGCAATTGCGTATTCCGCTGAAGAAAACGCATCGCGTCCTGGCCCCGCTGAAAAATCGCTGGCTCTCGGATGAGCATCTCGACTTTGCCGGCGGAACTTACAGCAGCGGCTATGGCCCGCAGAGAATTCCTGTGACGCATTCACGCTACGTTCTTTTCAAAAAAAAAGAATACTGGCTTGTCATCGATTTACTGACCGGAGACGGAGAGCATGAATTTAACGCCCTGTATCATTTCATGCCGTGCCAAACCGCAGTCGATGAAGAGATGAAATCCATTCGCACGCAGAACAGTGAAGGTAAAAACATCCAACTTGTTGCAGCAGCTACCATTCCCCTGAACATCGCCGTGGTGCAGGGACAGGAAAACCCGGAACAGGGCTGGATTTCGACGCCCGACGGAAAACACATTCCCGCGCCCACAGCAATTTTCAAAGGCCGGGGGAAAATGCCGGTGCTGATGGCAACGGTCATCCAGCCTTTTCGTGGCCGGGATGGTTCCAATATCAAAATCGAATTCCAACAGTCGCCATCTTTTCAGGCGGTTATCATGATCCATTCCGATCTGGGCGATGACCGATGGATCGTCAATCTGCAAAACGAAAATCGCATTTTGGTGGACAGCCAACAGATGAAGCAATGCGTCAGTTTTAGCAGGGAAAAGAACGGTACGACGGCGGAAAATTTTTCAGCAGGGTTTTGAAAGGGGCAACAAAATCATCCTGAAATTGCATACTCCTGATCGTAATACATCACTTACTGATGGAAAGAATATTCCAGATTGTACAAAACCGCTTGCACGAGTCATTCTGTTCCTGAATCTCAAATAGCTATTTTGAGCACCCGTCAGTAAAGTTTTACTCATGATCCGAGAAAACTATTGCCAAATAAATTCTGATCTGCTATATTGCAATCCTGTCGGGAAGTAGCGTTAAGCGGCCATCCTTTAATAAAAAGAAAAAAATATTATGAAAAAACATTTCAATGTTCTGTTTGTCGTCATGCTTTTTATGGCATCTTTTCATAATCCCGTTTTTTCCAAAACAGCAAATGTGGCCGATATTCAAAAGATAGCCCGCGAGTTTCTCACCTGGAAAACATCTTTTCACACTTTTAACAAAAATACAAACACATACGTGGAAAACATCACTCCACTGGACGATTTGCAATCAAATAATTTACTGGCATACATTGTTAATCTGGCACCAGAGGGATTCCTTGTTATATCGGCAGAAACGAATTTTGAGCCGGTGATTGCCTACTCTTTTCGCCACAATTGGATCGCTGATACAAGCGCCGTTTTTTATAAAATACTGCTGCGGGATTTAAGAAATAGAAAAAATGCTTTATCAGAGCTTCCTGCCGATATCAGGCAAAAAAATGACCGAAAATGGCAAATCGGTTATAAAATCGCGGCGGCTGAAAGCACTTTTTACCAGTGGCCGGAACAAGGCAGCACCGCAACTGGCGGCTGGCTGGAGACAACCTGGCATCAACACGCTCCTTACAACAGCTTTTGCCCTGTTGATCCTTTCTCAAATCTCAAAAGCCAGGTCGGATGCGTTGCGATCGCCATGGCTCAGGTCGTAAACTATCACAAATACATCGGGAATCTATATCTCAATAAAGACGACAGATATGAAACAACTTACAGAGGAATAAAGATTGATGCGGACAGTTTAAAAAACGACTTTCCCGGATTCCGGCAATTAAATAATTATTTGCAAACCCTGCGTCAAAAATATCTGGATAACACCCAACTCGGGAATAACGACAAAGCTGCTCTCAGTTTTGCCTGCGGTATATTGGTCAAGATGGATTACACAAGCAAGGTATCCGGGTCGGTTACTAAAAATGTCGCTATAGCTTTAAAGCAAAAAATGGATTACAACAGCGCCGATTTTATTCTCGAGGGAAAAAAGTTTTACGACCTTTTGATTGAGAATATGATGAACGGCCTGCCGGCGCTACTTACTTTAACCGGACACGTCATTGTGGCGGATGGATACAATACGGACAGTTTTTTTCATCTTAATTTTGGCTGGGGAAGTGAAAACCCCGCTTCCATTAGCGATGCATGGTACCTTATTCCGGAATACATGCCGCGGAATTACAATAAAATCTATGACGGCGTGCTGAATATTATGCCGTCCACCGATATGCAAACGCGTATCGTGGCGCGTGACAGCCTTATTTATTTGCCCGGCAGCAAAATCGGGAAAGCTTCGGAAATGCGGGAAGGCTCGATTTCCAACACGGGCGAAGAACCGATAAACATCGAAAAGATTATCGCTTCCGATCATTTTGCCGTGAGCATGACGGGAAATGAGTTCAGTGATACCATCGGCCCTGCTGAACTACAGCCGGGTGAGGCATTGGATTTTTGGGTGCGCTGCACCCCCGATAGTTTTGGCCGCTTTGAGGGCAATCTTCAGGTCGTCGCTTCACATGCCGGCGTTAAAAGATATCTTACGATAGACCTTGTCGGTTACGGTGTACCGGATGACCGCACTGTTGTGTATGAAGGCGGTATCTCCGGCGTCTGGGATAAAATGCATTCTCCCTATTATATCTGCGGTGACGTTTTTGTTGAAAAAGACAAAAAACTGGAAATTCAATCCGGTGTGAAAATTATGTTTGAAAATTCATACCAATTCGAAATAGGCCCGTCCTCCCAACTCGTTGCCGGGGGAACTGAAGTTGATTCCATTTCTTTCTATGCAGAAAAACCTCTGATTGGTTGGCGCGGTTTTCATTTCTCCGATAGTGGGGACAATGATACGCTAAGATACTGTGTTGTGAAAAACGTCAAAACAACAAAGGACAAAAAGAGCGCCTTTATGCTGGACAACGCTTCGCCAGTTATTTCCCACTCGCACATTGTAAATAACAGAGCATATAATGGGGGTGCTTTTTATTGCAATAAATCCACAGCCGTCATCGATCACTGCAGAATTGACAAAAATACTGCAAATGACGGCGGTGCCTTTTATCTTGTGAACTCGACTCTTTCTATTTATAATTCACTGATTTGTAACAATACGGCAGAAAGAATTGGCGGTGCCTTTTTTAGCAAACATTCCACAGTCAGCCTGACAAATGTGACCTTGTGTGAAAATGTCGCACAAGCGCGAGGTGGCGCCTTTAATCTAAACAGTGATAATTATTTCATTTGCAAAAATTCAATTCTCCGGGAAAACCATGCAAAATATGGCTCGTTACTATTCTTTGATGACAGGGATGTTGTTGAATTTCAATATTCGGATGTCGATACAGCGGAAACAAATTGGCTGACATACTGGACATCTTTCGGAAGTGGAAGAATAAAATGGGGCAATGGCAATCTTTTTACCGATCCGCTTTTCAAGAATACCGGAAATGGTGATTATTCTTTGCAGTCGGATTCACCGTGTATCGATGCCGGCGATGCTTCCGATGACGTCGCTCAGGAGCAGTTTCCTCACGGCTTCCGTATTAACATGGGCGCTTACGGGGGAACTCCTTTAGCGGCGCAGACAGTTCGCACAACATTGACCATCACGCCGGATCCCATTGACTTTGGCAACCTCAAGGTCGGTGAGGAGAAAGAATTAATATGCTATCTCAAAAACGGCAGTCCGGGTACGATTCATGTTTCCGAAATATTGTCGTCAAATCCCGACCATTTTATTGTAACGGGTTTCTCTGCGAGTGGCGGTTCAACCGTTGGCGGTATGACGCTGGAATCCGGTTCCATCGATAGTATTAAAATAAAATTTACTCCAAAGCAAACGAACGAAACCTCTTTCTCCGACTCGCTGACGATTAAAACGGACGAGTGCCCTGATAAATATATTGAAATGCAGGCGCGCATTGTGTATGGGACAAGCATAGCGGGCGGCCCTGTTTCCGGAACCTGGGTAAAAGAGAACAGCCCCTACAATATTAACGGCGATATTCTCATACCTGCCGACAGCACGCTTGTCATTCAGGCCGGAGTTACGGTTATGTTCATGGGGCGATACAATATAAATATTGGTAAGGATGCCCGCCTGCTTGCCCGCGGCAGCGAAATGGATTCGGTCCGCTTTTATGCGCAGGACAATTCTGCAGGGTGGCGCGGTATGAAATTTTTCGATAGCGGTGCGGACGACAGTTTGCGTTATTGCCTGATAACAAACATTAAAAACACAAGAGATGAAGGTCATTATTCTTTGACCGGTGCAATTTCTATGATATCCTCCTCTCCGACAATCACACACTGCAGAATTGCATATAATTCAAGTGACCATAGAGGTATTCTTTTCATGCCTTCCTCGTCTGCATTGATAGTTCATTCTCTGATAGAACGTAACACAGGAAATGGCTTGGGAAGAATAATAAATATTTGGGATTCTTCACCCCAATTTATAAATACGAAAATTGTGTATAACAAGACAGATGATCAAAGTATGATATACGGTTATTCTTCATCTGTCGTATTTAACAATATTACGATGAGCCATAATAAAATAACACGCGGCAGGGATGCGCTCATTATGCTTGCCGGGTTAAATCATTTTATGATACATAATTCCATTTTATGGGACAATCAGTTACAATCGAACTCGCTGATAAACATTAACTGCAAAGATATCCTGGAATTTCAATATTCGGATGTCGATACGACTTTATCACAATGGGTAACATGGTCGAACCGACCGCAGGATGCAAAAGGCGATGTAATCTGGGGAACAGGTAGTATTTGTAAAGATCCGCTTTTTGCGGAACCGGAAGGAAAGGACTTTTCCCTGCAACATGGCTCTCCATGTATTGATGCCGGAGACCCCAACGATGATGTCGGACTGGAACCCTTTCCGCACGGCTACCGCATCAACATGGGGGCCAGGGGAGGTACTAAAGAAGCCGCATTGACGCAAAATGCGTTAATAACCCTTGCACCGTTTCCTCTCGATTTTGGCGATGTGAATATAGATAAAATAATCGAAAAAACGCTTTATCTGAAAAACGGCAGTTTGCAAGATATTCATGTCACAAATATTTCAATTTCCGATTCGACTGTTTTCTCCTTGCCCAATTTAACTGGGGAGAACATACTGTTGGAATCAGGGATGATTGACAGCATCAAAGTGAAATTTAATACAGGGAGCTTTAACGGTGAAAAAGCCTGGTCTTCCCTGATCTCCGTATTATCCGATGAATGCCCTGCCGAGTCCATAAAAGTAATGGCTCACACTCGTTATGGGACGAAAATAGCGGCAGGCCTTGTATCTGGAACATGGATCAAAGAAAACAGTCCTTATAACATTTACGGTGATGTATCTGTCCCATCCGGCGGGTCGCTTGTTATTGAACCGGGTGTAACCGTTCGATTTATGGGACAGTATCGTTTGCTTATCGGAGAAAATGCCCGATTGCTGGCTAACGGTACGGCTGCTGATTCCATATTTTTTTTAGCGGACGATACAACAAAGGGCTGGCTCGGCATTCATTTTAAAGACAGCAGTGACGACGATGCTTTGAGTTATTGCACTCTTCGTGATGGCAGGACTTTGATTGCATACTCAAATAACAACGGTGGCGTACTTTTCATAAACAATTCGTCGCCTGTAATTTCTCATGCAAAAATTTGTTATAACCATGCCGAGGATGCCGGCGGCGCGATCTATTGCTACAATGGAAATCCTGAAATAAATTTTTCAATGATATATGGCAATAAAGCATCGCGTGGAGGAGGTCTTTTCCTGGATAAATCAAGGCCTGTCATTAGCAACTGTTTTTTTTACAAAAACACTGCAAAAGACGGCGCCGCATTATATTGTGGTAATACAATAGCAAATCTTTCAAATGTTACCATAACCCAAAATAAAGCGAGCCACTGGGGCAGCGCCCTTTATCTTTGGGCAGGAAATGAAATTGGTTTTACAAATTCCATCATCTGGAGCAATGCCTCTCCATTTGGCCAGGTGGCTTATCTGGGAAAGGCGAGCACTCTAAAATTTCAATACTCCGATATTGATACAACTTTGAGCTATTGGCTGCACGGAAAATACATACGGGATAAAAACGTTTTATGGGAAATCGGCAATATCTGTAAAGCGCCGATTTTTAACAGCCCGAAAAACAATAATTTTTCTCTTCAGAGCGATTCCCCATGCATTGACGCCGGAAACCCGTCTGATGACATCGCTGAGGAGCCTTTTCCGCATGGTTATAGAATAAATATGGGAGCCTTTGGAGGAACAGGAAAAGCAGCCAATACAACGAAAACAATTTTAGCTGTTGTTCCAAATCCTGTTGATTTCGGCGTGTTGAAACCGGGCAAGGACAGTACCCTGGTTTGTTATTTGAAGAACGGAAGTCCCGGCATGATTCACATCAGCAAAATCACGGCATCTGCTTCCGAGTATTTTGCTCTCTCGTTTTTCACACAAAACGGAGCTTTTCCTGAAAACGGATTTGAACTGCAGCCGGGAAATATTGATAGTTTTGCAACAAGAATCCATCCTCTCTTTAAAGATGAAAAAATATACTCGGACAGTTTAACGGTTCAAACCGCTGAAAGCGGAGCGCAAAGCATTCTTTTGCACGCGAAAACGCAGGCAGGTACGGCAGTGCAAGGCGGAATCATCAACGGTATCTGGACGAAGGACAAAGGCCCCTATAATGTTTACGGCGATATCGCTATTACGGCAGGAAACGCTCTGTCTATTGAGCCGGGTACGGAGATTGTATTTTATGGACTATTCGGCTTGACAGTTCAGGAAAATGCCCGGCTATTGGCACTCGGCGCCCCGAAGGATTCAATCAAATTCTGCGCTGCCGATACATCCCTGGGCTGGCATGGAATTGATTTTTTGAGCAGCGGCAGTGATGATACCCTGAAATATTGTATCATTACAGGAGGCGGCTCCCTGGGCGCTGATATCCAGGGATACGGCGGAGCAATTTATACATCCGGTTCTTCTCCGACGATAGCGAATTGTCGCATTACAGGCAACAGGGCGAAAAGCGGTGGTGCCGTTTATTCGAACGGCTCATCTGTAACCATACATCATTCTGTCATCGCAAATAATCAAGCCGACAAAGGAGGCGCTTTTTTTCTGCAACGCTCATCTCTGAACTTGAAAAATGTTATTGTTTGCAAAAACAACGCATCCGCCGGCGGCGCGATTTACAGCAAGGGAGAGGAATCTACAGGAATATTCGAGAATACAACAATCTGTTATAATTTTGGCAAAAACTCGGCGGGAGGCATTTACCTATCAGGTAGAAATCATTTTATCATAAGGAATTCTATTCTTTGGGGAAATTTTTCCATCCATGGTTCCACGCTATACATCGGAAACTATCCCAATGCAAAAGAAATAGTGGATTTTTACTATTCCGATATCGATACCACAAAATTAGAATGGATAACCAATTTCACAAGTGCAGGCGAAATTTTTTGGATTGAGGGGAACATTGTTGCCGACCCCTTGTTTGCGGACCCGGATCATTTTGATTTTACACTTCAGCCCGGTTCACCCTGTATCGATACGGGCGATCCTGACCCTGCTTATAACGATCCGGCGGACGACGAGAATCCCGCCAAACCTCGCTGGCCCGGTATGGGAACCCTGAGAAATGACATGGGAGCGTATGGCGGCGGTGAGTCTTTTTGGTTTACAAAAGTTGAAAATAACCGGGAAGACAACTTGATTCCCCGCCAATTTGCGCTGTTGCAAAACTATCCGAATCCGTTCAATCCGGAGACGATTATAGAATATCACGTGCCTCATAGGTCTCATGTCTCCGTAGCAGTTTATAATTTGCTCGGACAAAAAGTGATAACCCTTGTGCAGGGCGAAGCAGCAGCGGGTATTCATAAGGTTGTCTGGCATGGCAGGGACAGATTTGGCCGGAATGTGGGATCGGGTTTGTATTTTTATAAATTTGAAAGCGAAAGTTTTTGCACTATTAAAAAAATGATTCTGGTTCGTTGAGCCGGGTATTCAGAGAATCCTTATCGAAGAAATAACTATGTCATTGCGAGCGAAACGGAGTGGAGCGAAGCAATCTCATGCTTAACAGGTAGTTATGAGTTTGCTTCGTCGTTCGTTCCTCACTCCTCGCAATGGCAAACATTTGTTACATTTTGCCCCCTAACGAGGATAACAGTAACAATTCAATACTGAAACGAATGGAGAAAAACAATGCCGCAGACACCCCGCGAACTTGCCACAAGCTGTTTGAAATTTGAAAATCCCGAACGCATTCCACGTGATTTTTGGATGCTGCCCTGGGCGGAAAAACGATATCCTGAGGTCATTGAAGAAATTAAGAAACGTTTTCCGTCTGATATTTGCAAGGCGGAATATAAATATCCGCCTTCTCCCAGAGTCGAAGGAAATGAATATCGTGTCGGCTATTACACGGACGAGTGGGGCTGTGTTTTCAGAAACATTCAGGAGGGTGTTATCGGTGAAGTTGAAACACCTCTCATAAAGGATATCAAAGACTGGAAGAATGTTCAGCCGCCTTACGAGCAGTTGCCGCAAGATATTGAAGGGCCGAAAAAAGTAATCGGTGACTTTTACGCGAGCACGGATAAATTTGTCATTGCCAACGCCTGCCCGCGCCCATGGGAGCGCTATCAATTTTTGCGAGGTACCGAAGATGCGATGATCGATGTAATGATGCCTGATGAGGGCGGCGCCGATCTTTTGCGCGTTATCCACGAGTTTTATCTTAAGGAACTGGAGTTCTGGGCGCAAATGGATGTGGACGCACTGATGTTCATGGACGACTGGGGTTCTCAAAATCAATTACTGATTCCGCCGCGCGTCTGGCGTGAAATGTTCAAACCGTTATACAAAGAATATTGCGATCTGGCGCACGCCCATGGCAAATTTGCTTTTATGCATTCCGATGGCTATATCACCGAGATTTTAGAGGATCTCATCGAGGTGGGTGTGGATGCCATTAACTTGCAGCTTTTTTGCATGGATTTTAACGACCTGAAAAAAATAGCCAAAGGGAAAATCACTTTCTGGGGAGAAATCGATCGGCAGCACATTCTGACTTCGGAGAATCCTCAGGACGGGCGCGACGCGGTACAAAAAGTGGCGGAATATCTGTATGATCCTTCCGGCGGTGTCATTGCCCAATTCGAGTTCGGCCCGGGCGC
>JAADGR010000497.1 GCA_013152225.1 Calditrichota bacterium | reverse complement strand
TTCCTGGCCATTGTAGATGAGCGGATTGCCGGGAAGAGTAAAAGTTAACATGGCAAAGGCTTTTGTGCCCCGGCCAAGGCGTTCGATAGCTGCGCCGCGATAGGCATTTTCATCATGATTGCTGGTAAAACGCATACGCATGGAACCGGCAGGATAACTCTTCCACTCGGATTGCAGATATTTATGAATTTGCAAAGCCTCTGCCTGACCTTTCGCGATGCGATTGAACAGCCGATATATTTTGCTCGCATACGTCATATTAAACCCGTTTGTATGGAGTTCCGGCGCTTCTCCCTCTGCGAGCATAAAGATCGGTTTGATTTCTCGCAGCTTTGAAATTGCTTCATCCCAAAAATCACCGGGGACAAGTTCGGCCACATCGCAGCGATAGCCGTCGATACCCGTTTCACGAATCCACCATTCCATCATTTCGATCATATATCGACGCAGTCCGGGATTATCATAATTGAGATCAGCCACATCAGCCCAGCGTTTGTTGGGTGAAACAATTTCGCCATCTTTGCTATGAACGTACCAATCCGGGTGCTCGAAAATGAGCGGATTGTCCCACGCCGTGTGATTGGCAACCAGGTCAATGATGACGTGCATTCCGTTTTCATGGATTTTGCCGACAAGCTTTTTAAAATCTTCAATTGTACCGAACTCTTGATTAATGCCGAAATAATCCCGGATTGCATACGGACTGCCCAAACTCCCTTTGCGATTTTTTATTCCGATGGGATGAATGGGCATGAACCAGAGTATGTCGACGCCCAGTTCTTTCAATTCAGGCAGGTGAGAGGCAAAAGCGTTAAAGGTACCTTCAGCAGTGTATTGCCGCGTGTTGACTTGATAAATTATTGCCGACTCGGCCCATGCCGGAGGTGGCGGAGATTGTATGCCTGAAAATTTTTCACCTCGTCTGTTGTTTATTTTGTGGACATTTGAATTTGCCATATTTTCCATTTCTTGTTTTGGCGAACAAAAGCTATCGTTTGCAGGTTGTCCATTTTATTTTTACCGGCGTGTAAACTCGAATTGAGATTTGTACCTGGCCACTGCAAGTTTTTCATCCGTTTTAATTTCAATATCTTTTACCTTCGTTTCCAGGGAATGCCATCTTGACATCATTGGAAGAAAAAAAGGTTTTATTTCCGTAACCCGCAGCACACGACCATTCAGCGTGTACCAGTATGCATCCGAGGCCATCATTTCGCCAATGGCGGCAAAATCTTTTTCGTCGAATGCCTTGTTAAATTTTCGCACGAGTTGTTCTATCTGCTGTCTGTCGGATGAGCGGTCATCTTGCGAGCATTGGGTGAAAATGAAGACAGATAATAAAAGAAAAATGAATCGTTTCAATTTTATGGACTTTCTTGTTTAGAAATTGCTTTTAAACTTTCACTGTATTTCAAAAGAACCGCCCCAGCCCATTCCGCTTCTTCCTGCCGGTTGTGCTTGCGGCAGCCCAAGCTGTAAACGCGGCATTTTTCCACCAGCATTTCCATTGTCTTTTTTTCATCATCATACTGCAAAGTACCAGAATCCAGCATTTTTTGCAAGGCAATAATTCGATAACGGTCCAGGCTGTGATTTTGGGAAAGCTGTGTCCAGCTTCCGGCACGCTTGACGATCAATTTTTCCGGGAGATACAAAACCGGAAACCGACCGGCAACACGAAGCCACAAATCATAATCTTCGCACGCGGGTAATGATTCGTCAAACAGTCCGACGGTTTTAAAAATCGAGCGATGCAAAAGGACAGACGAAGGACTGATGATGCAGCGAGGAAGACATTGCGGGTAAATCCACCCCGAAAACTTTTGGTGGATCAGTTTTTGATTCTTCCATTTTCCGTCCTTTCGCCACTCTTCATCTGTGTAGCAGATTTCTGAATCGACGTGTCCGTGCAAAGCTTCCTTTTGCCGCTTTATTTTATTCGCATGCCAGAGGTCATCCGAATCGAGAAAGGCTAACCATTCATACTTTGCCTCGGCAATACCGCGGTTGCGGGCTGCAGAAACGCCCCTGTTTTCCTGGCAGACAATTCGGATCGAGTCTTTATGCTTTTGCAGCACCGCAGCCGTATCATCATCCGAGCCATCGTCGACAATAATTATTTCATCCACTGCAACGGTTTGCCTTAAAACCGATTCCAGTGCTTCTAAAATCAGTGCCGCACGATTAAAAGTAGGAATGATGACTGAAATCTTCATGGCGCGTTTATCACAATTTATTCAAATTTTTCAAAATGGCCCACCAATGGGCGGTTCTTACAAATTTGCCGACTTTTAAAAGTGAGAATAAAGCCATCATTTTTTTAAGAACATTTTGCTGAAAGAGCAAATCCAATGCACGGATAAAGAACTGTCTTGCCTGGCTGTCATAGGGAAACCACCAGGGATTAAAGGCATTGTTACCTCTGTCATAACTGGCGTATTTCACCTGCACCATTTCAAGCAATCCGAATCGCGACCGTGTCCTGCCGATACTACTTTTTTTCATTCCTCCCCACGGTGCGGTTGCCTCTCCCCATGAAGATGTTGAATCGTTTATCATGACCGTACCTGCCTCCAGCTCGTTCATCAGCCGTTCGGCAGTGTTTTTGTTTTCCGTCCATCCGTAAGCCGACAGACCGTAAATGCTGTCGTTTGCCAGTTCAATGGCTTCGTCCAGGGATTTCACCGTCATGACAGGCAGTACAGGACCGAATGTTTCATGGATCATGACATCCATTGTATGATCTACATTTGTCAGGATCGTCGGTTCAAAAAAATATCCGGGCATTTTCATTCTTTTTCCGCCAACAACAATGCGGGCACCTTTTTCAACAGCATCCTCAATATGTTGATCAATATGATTCAATTGCCCGACATGACTCAGCGGGCCGATATCTGTATCTTTATCGAGCGGGTCACCGATTTTCAGTTTTTTCGTTTCCCTGATGCATGCATCAATAAATTTTTCCGAAACATTACTTTCGACATAAACGCGCTCAACCGAAGCGCATACCTGGCCTGTTGTAAACATGGCGCCCCAGACAATTCCTTTTGCCGCTCTTTCAATATTCGCATCTGCGGCAACAATGGCCGCGTCTTTTCCTCCTAACTCCAGCAGAATGGGCGTGACGGCTTTTGCAGCGGAAGACATGATCTTGCTTCCCACGTTTGTGCTGCCCGTAAAAACAATTTTATCCACAGCAGGATGTTCGCTGATGACCGGGGCGTCGCGATCATCTACAATAACGGTATTCATAACGCCGTGAGGAAATCCTGCCATTTTGAAAATTTCATCAATTTTTTCGCCGATGAGAATCGAGTGTGGAGCGGGTTTGAAAATTACAGTATTACCTGCAAAAAGCGCTGCTGCAATTTCGGGCACAGGGACTGAGAAAGGATAATTCCATGGTGAAATGATTGCTACAACGCCAAAAGGTTCATAGCGGTATGAACTTTTTTTATGGACAAAAAGTATCTGTTCGGGACGAACGTTTGACCTTTCAAGAACCCGGCGGCCATTGCGATACAAATCTTTGAGAATGCTGAGAACAGAGACGACTTCCGCGCCCAGTGCTTCCGTCACCGGCTTGCCCTGTTCTGTAGCGATGAGATGTGCGATCTCTGATTTTTGCTCAAGAATGATGTCGCTG